>JAESRD010000004.1 GCA_016764835.1 Paracoccaceae bacterium
AACGAAGCCAACCTTGAGCGGGTTGTCTTGCGCGCGCGCTGGCAGGCCCATTGACGCGGCAAAGGCAGCGCCTGCGCCTGTTGTCAGCAATGTTCTTCTTTTCATCGTCGTCGTCTCCCATTGGTGCCGGGGTGAGTCCCTAGCAGTCGTGATGCCGCGATATGCAGCATTGAAAACAACCTCAAGCAGAGGCAGACCCGCGCAGGCTAATGCGCGGCGTGAAATGAGCGCCCCAGTGAGCCGGGTGCGCCCAGTGCTGCTTTGCCGCGCCCCGCGGACAAAAACACAAGCACAATTATGGTGATCACATAGGGGCTCATTGAGAGCAACTCGACAGGCACCTTTGCCCCCGCCGCTTGCAGGTTGAGCTGCAAGATTGTGATACCACCAAACAGATAGGCCCCGGCCAGCAAGCGGCCCGGCCGCCATGAGGCAAAGACCACAATCGCCAGTGCGATCCAACCGGCCCCGGCGGTCACACCTTCGGTCCATTGTGGCACGCGCACGAGGCTGAGATAGGCACCGCCAACACCGGCGCAGGCGCCACCAAAGGCGATGGCGAGCATGCGAATGCGCCGGACCTGATAGCCTAGCGCATGGGCGGCGTCGTGGTTTTCGCCCACGGCGCGCAAGACCAGCCCGGCCCGGCGGTGGTTGAGAAAGTACCACACGGCAAAGACCAAGATAATACCCAAGTAAACAATAGCGTCATGGCGAAACAGGATTGGGCCGAGCACCGGAATATCGGCCAGAAATGGCAGATCAAAGCTGGGCATTTGCGGCGCGCGCACGCCGACATAGCTTTGGCCAAGTAGTGATGAGAAGCCCAAGCCAAACAGCGTGAGCGCCAGCCCGGTCGCCACTTGGTTGGACAGCAAATACTGGGTGAGGACGCCAAAGAGCAGCGCCAGAGCTGCGCCGCCAACAGCCGCGCCAACAAAGCCCAAGAGCGCCGAGCCGGTTATTGTCGCCAAGGCAAAGCCGGTGACAGCGCCGGTGATCATCATGCCCTCAACGCCAAGGTTGAGCACGCCTGCGCGCTCAACCACCAACTCGCCCATAGCGGCAAAGATGATCGGGGTGGCTGCAACCATGAGTGAGGCCAAAAGCAGTATCGGGTTTATGCCGCCAAGATCCATTATGCCGCCCCTCTAGCGTTGGCCCATCGCGGGCGGTAATGCGTCAGCACATCTAGTGCGAGCAGGAAGAACAGCAACATGCCTTGGAACAGTTGGATTGCCGCACCCGGTAGCCCCAGCTGTAGCTGTGCCATTTCGCCGCCGATGTAAGTCAGCGCCAGCAGCAGCCCGGCAAACAGAATGCCTATCGGGTGCAAACGGCCCAAGAACGCGACGATAATCGCGGTAAAACCGTAGCCGACATTAAAGCCAAGCGTGATTTGCCCGGCAGGGCCTGCGACCTCAAACATGCCCGCCAGCCCGGCCAGCGCGCCCGATGCGCCCATGCATATAACGGTCAGCCGGGCCGGGTTGATCCCGGCAAAAGCGGCGGCGCGCGGGCTTTCGCCGGTAACGCGAATGGCAAAGCCGAGCACATGGCGCGACAGCAAAATATAGGCGGCAATGACCAGCACAAGTGCAGACAGCACGCCCCAATGCATGCCGGTGCCCGCGATCAGCTCATCATTGGCGGCGGCAGGATAGTGGCTTAGGTTACGCGAGCCGGGAAAGCCGCGGCCCTCAGGGTTGCGCAACGGCCCGAGCGACACCCAAGCGAGGATGTTTTCGGCGACATAGACAAGCATTAGCGAGACCAGTATCTCATTGGTGCCAAAGCGGGTTTTCAGCAAAGCCGGGATCAGCCCCCAGAGCAGGCCGCCAATTGCACCCGCCACGATCATCAGCGGGAAAATGATCCATAAATCAGCCGGATAGAAGGCGAGGGCGACGGCGGCGGCAAAGATCGCGCCCATAATATACTGGCCCTCAGCGCCAATATTCCAAATACCAGCCCGAAACCCCAGCGCCAACCCGGTGGCGATCAGGATCAGCGGCCCGGCTTTGATCAGCAGTTGCGGCCGCGTATAGCTGGAAAATTCGCCAAAGAGCGGCTCATAAAAGATAGTGCGAATGGCCAGAACCGGGTCTTTGCCAAGCAGTGCGAAGAGCAGCCCGCCAGCGATCATGGTGGCAATCACGGCCACAATCGGCGTGGCATAGCTCCAAAACTGCGAGACCTCAGCCCGGCGTTCTAAACGGATCATTGATCTGCCTCCTCGGTTTGCGCGCCGCCGAGCATCAGCCCAATTTTTTCGACCGTCAGCCCGCCTGTCGGCACTGGCTGCGTCAACGCGCCCTCATTTAGGGCGGCAAACTTGTCTGATATTTCCAAGATCTCATCAAGGTCTTGCGAGACGACAATCACGGCAGCCCCGCCCGAGGCCAGATCAAGCAGGGCTTGTCTGATCGCTGCGGCGGCGGCGGCATCGACACCCCATGTTGGTTGGCTGACCACCAAAACATCGGGGTCTTGCATGATCTCGCGGCCAATGACGAACTTTTGCAGGTTGCCGCCCGATAGCGAGCGGGCAGTGTTGGCCGCACTTGGGGTACGCACGTCAAACCGCTCGATCACGGCCTCAGCAAAGCTGCGCGATTTGCCCCAGTTGATAAAGCCGCCCGGGGCCAGCCCGCCGCGCACGCGGGCGGTCAGGGTGGCGTTTTCAATCAGGCTCATATCGGGGGCCGAGGCGTGGCCCATGCGTTCTTCGGGTGCGGCCAGCAGGCCAAGCGCGCGGCGCTCATCGGGGCCGAGGTTACCAATGGGCGCGCCCTCGAAACTTACCATTTCTGGCGGCAGTTTCATCTCACCAGACAGGGCCAAGAGCAGCTCTTCTTGGCCATTGCCCGCCACGCCGCCAATGCCCAAAATCTCGCCGCGCCGCACTGTGAGGTTAATATTGTTAAGCGCTGTGGCAAAGGTGCTGGGGGCCGGGGCGCTGAGGCTCTTTAGCTCAAGCACCGTTGCGCCGGGCGCGGATGCGTCTCGGTTTGGCACATGCAAAGCCGAGCCGACCATCATTTCGGCCATTTCGCGGGCCAGAGTTTCACGCGGGTCACAGGTGGCCACAACTTCGCCGAGCCGCAGAATGGTTGCATGTTCGCACAGGGCGCGAATTTCTTCGAGCTTGTGGCTGATATACAGGATAGACGTGCCCTCTTCGCGCAGCTGGCGCAGGGTGTGAAACAGGATCTCAACCTCTTGCGGGGTTAGCACAGAGGTCGGCTCATCCATGATCAGCAGGCTGGGGTCTTGTAACAGGCAGCGGATAATCTCGACCCGCTGCCGCTCGCCCGCCGACAGATCACCAACAATGC
>JAESRD010000088.1 GCA_016764835.1 Paracoccaceae bacterium
CCCAGATACCCGACCAGTGTAAACCCGTAATCACCTATGGAATATTGCCGGGTGGCAGAATAGACGCCTATGGGAAAAGCGACGACATAGATAAAGAGAATGGTCGAGAAATTGACCAGGAAGGAGAGAGCCGCCTGTGCCTTCGTCGGACTCGGAAGACGTAGCTGCAACAGCAACCAGAGCGGCCAGAAGTGCGGCTGGGATAACCCAAGCTGGAAGTGAGAAGCCAGCAGCTGGTGCTGGTGGAATATACACAACTTCAGGCGCTGCAGCGGGGGCTTCATAGCCACCGGCAATTGCTGAGCTGGCGAATGTTGTCGCGACTGCGAAAGCTACTAGGGTCTTGGTAAAGCGCATGTCTCTACTCCAGTTGATAAACAAAGCGTTAAATCGGCTATAGCTTCAATGATATTCAAACTCAAGCGCCTTGTCCTACAGGCAAAGCCTATGAGCGGTATTCAGAGTTTGCTGGCACGTAAATATGCAACAGTTTGCGAAACGAATTGCCGCGACGCAATAATATTGCCTGAATCATCAAGCCAGTAGGCGTTTTCAAACTGCACATTACCGCCAAGGCAGGTTTCGGTCATCTTTCGCGCAGTCACTTCGCTTAAACCAACAGTAAGTGTCTCACTTCCATCGGCTACAATTACACAATTGTAAGAAACCGTGACAATCTGATCAAGGCTGTTCAACGTATCATGAATACGAACCGCCGTGCCGCCGCCAGCGCGAATTGCCGCCAACACAGCACCGGTTTCAGCCGCGATCAAATCGTCACCCAAACGCCGGGTTGCAACCAGCAGCCCGCGCTCAAATGACGCCGAATAACCCAGCTGGCTTTGCCATGTATCGCCCGCCCCGTTTTGCTGGGTCAGCCGGGCCAGTGAGAGCGGCGACATTGTCGGGATACCAATCAGCCGAAAACCGCCCGGATTTGCGGCAATATCCGCCGCGCCAAAGCCAGATGTTGAAGGCGTTCCACCACCGGGCAGCAAATTACCCGCCGCTGGCACCAGCGACGCAACCGCGCCTACAATAGCTTCTTGCGGGGTTTTGTCGCCACAACCGCTCAGGCCAAACAATGCCGCAACCAGAAAGATTTGCCTCAGCACATTCATCTCCAGAACCGCCCCCAACTGCCATTGAGATCATTCTCATGGCCGCTGCGCACAGTTTCATAGAGCCGCCCATCAACAGCCAGCCGTGCGCCGCCGTCGCGGGTGAGCGATGTCAGCGTATTGGTAAACGTGCGCCGTGTTGGTTGCCCCAGCAAGAAGTCAGACGGAATAGTAATGCGAATACCCTTATCAAAAGAACCTTCGCCAAAATCTTCAAACGGCACATCGGTGAGCGTGGCAAAAGCACCAAGTCGCCAGCCATTGCTAAACTCGCGGTCGAGCGCAAATGTTGCGCCCCAATCGCCTGCCAAATAGCGGCCAATATCAACCTGCGCATGAAACCCATTTTGGAAGTCGTAATAGCCAGAAACATGGCCGGTCACGACATCATATTCCTGAAAACCAAACAGCTGATCAAAGGCGCGCTGTCGCACATAGTTTACCTCGACCCCCAGCGCATAACGCTGAGCGACAGGCGCCCAAAGCAACTCGCCCGACACCCCGCCAAACATTGGCTCAAGATAACCAACAGAAACCCGCGAATAGATATCGGGGGCAACCCGACCGTAATGCGCCAGTGTCAGATATTCGAGGCCCGGGTCGCCCTCGGCGGCATAAACATTGCCATTGGTGCGCACCGGCTCAACCGGCGGATCAACCTCCAGCTCAGCTTCTGAGCCAGCAGTCAGCCTTTTGCGCACCGCACCAGACAGAACCAGATTTGGCCGTATCTCGTAACTTGCGGAAAACTCTAGCCCAGCCTCAACATTTACCGGGTTATCACCGCCAAATAACAGGAAGCTTACATAGGGCGATATGCCATACTGAAACCGGTTTTCGCGTGGCGGCATTGCGACGAACCCGGCGCTTGGCCCGGCAGCGGCAAGTTGCGACCGCTCCATCATTGCCGTCGTGCCGCCAGCTTGGTTCTCATAGGTCTCAATATCGCGGCGCTGCATTGTGACCGATGAAATCGGCACGCCATTGCGCTGCGGTTCAAGGATAAAGGTCTCGATCGAAGCCGGCAAAACTTGCGTCAACACGCGGGCGGTGCGGCCCATGCCCTGCGCCTCGGCGCGGTAACGGTTGTTTGAATAACGCACCCGCACCGTGCGGTCGGTTATCTCGATCCCGTTTAGGTCAATGCCTTCGCGGGCAAGGGCGATTTGCAACTCGGTGCGCAGATCGGCTTCTGGCCGCGCGGCGCGGTCCCAGCTTTGTGCGGCGCGCGCATCTTGTTGCCGGATCGCCACCGGCACGGGCGGTGCTTCAAAGCCGCTCACAACCGGGCGGTGCTGCGGGTTAACCATAAGCGTGCCGGTAAAGGCCAGCTCATTGCCGTGGATAAAGGCCAGCCCAAGGTGGATGTCGTCACGCGGCTGATAGACAAGGCCAAAGTTAAACGGCGAGTCCCGCTCCATCAGCCCGGCGCCAACATCGCCGACATAAGCATCCGATGAGTATTCGGCCTTGAAGGTCAGCCGGTCGCTAAACGACCATTCGACACCACCAAAGAGGGCGGCATCACCCCGAAAGAACTGCCCAGCTGAGATTTCGCCACCATCACCATAATCCAACTCTGGCCGGGTTTCTAAACTGGCATCGATCACCCCGAGCGGATTGGTAAAGCCATTATAGCTGCCCAACCGGCCCCAGCCGAGACCCGCTGTGACGCGGACACTATCTGACAGGGTTTTGGTCGCAGCCACATATTCGCTCGAATAAAGCCCAGTGCCCAGAAAGTCGCGCAGGCCAATGGCGATGGCGGGCATAATATCGCCCTCATCGGTCAACTGGTAACGCAGGTCAAAGCTGCGATCAAAATAGGATCCAGTGCCCTCGCCGCGAAAATCATCAACTGAGCCGTAACGAAAACTGCCCGACAGGCGCGGCGAGATCTGGAAGGTCAGCGTATTGCGCTGTTGGCCCGAAAAGTAGCCGATCGTCGCGGCAATCGTCGCATCCCCGGCGCTCAGCGCGGCAGGCATGTCGATAAGACCGGGCGTGCCGTAGAGATTATAAGTTATACCCCGATCTTGCGCTATGGTGGGCTGCGCCGCGATGCTCAACATGGCTGCAATACAGGTGCTGCAAACCAGTGACTGGATCTTAGCAAACTGGGCCTTGGGCAGATGGGCCATTAACGGAGCGCTCCTCAATACGGGTAGATAATAATTAACCCCGCGCCTGCCCTAATGAAAGGCAGCGCCCGGTGCACCGGCAGATAATGGCACAAATGTGGCAGGACTGTCACCCATCGCGCCAACAGGTAGCAGTGCAAATGCCCAGATATAGTGGTATTGCGCCTCTAAAACCACTATAGCTGTGGTGGCGACGCGGCAACCTCGGCCCATGGCAGTCTGCTGGCAAAGCCCAGCGGATATCAGCTGGCCAAGCCTTGCGCATAACGAGCGGCGTTTTGGCCTGCCATGCGCCCGGTGGCAAGGCTGCCGGTGATCAGATAACCGCCTGTCGGCGCTTCCCAGTCGAGCATTTCGCCCG
>JAESRD010000089.1 GCA_016764835.1 Paracoccaceae bacterium
AGGGCGGCGCGAGGCGGAGCTGCTGAATGCGCGGCGCAGTGGTGAGCGGCGGCTGGTGGCTGGGCTGACCGGGCTGCTGCATTTGAGCTTCTTGCAAATACTGCTTGGCGCGCTGACGGCGGGCATTGATGCGGGCCGGGCCTTTCCGACATGGCCCAAAATGGGCGATGGCTGGCTGCCGCCTGATCCGTTCATGCTCGAGCCGCTGTGGCGCAACTTCTTTGAAGATGCCGGGCTTGTGGAATTTGTTCACCGCATTGGCGCTTATCTGGTGCTGGCTTTGGCCATATATGTTTGGATGCGCGGGCGGCGCTCGGCGCAAGACTATACGCGCAGTGCCGTTCATGTGATGCTTGCTTTTGTCGTTCTTCAGGCGGCATTAGGCATCTTCACAGCGCTTTATTCTGCCCCTCTTAGTCTGGGCATTCTTCATCAGTTCGGGGCGCTTTTGCTCTGGGTTCAAATCTTGCGGGCGCGGTATTATGCGCGCTATCCGGTTCAACAAACGATTAAGGGAGCCTCTTAATGTCAGCCTATTCAGAGCTAATGGAATTTAACCGCAAGACTGTGGCACTTGGCGAAGTGGCGGGCCGGATGGGCTGGGACCAAGAAACGGTGATGCCGCGCGGGGCGCAAGAACAGCGCGCCGAGGAACATGCGGCCATGGCCGAGGTGCTGCACGGGCGGCGCAATGACCCGCGTATTGGCGACTGGCTGGCTGCGGCGCAGGGTTCGGATGATGTTGAGAAGGCTAATCTTCGGCTTATTCGTCGCTCTTATGAGCGCAGCGCAAAAGTGCCGGCTGATCTGGCGGCGGCCTTGGCCAAGGCCACGTCGATCAGCCAGGGGGTTTGGGCACAGGCCCGCGAAGACGAAGATGTGGCAGCCTTTCTGCCAAGCCTGAAGAATATCCCTGGTTTGCGCCAGCAAGAGGCTGCGGCCTTAGCGCAGGGCGGCGATCTTTATGACGCGCTGCTCGATGAATATGAGCCGGGCGCCTCGGCCAGCAAAATTGCCGCAATGTTTGACGCGCTGCGGCCCGGTCTGGTTGATCTGCGCAATGCGATCAAGAACCGGCCCGAGGGGCCAAAGGTCAGCGGCACCTTTGATGAGGCGGCGCAGCTGAAGCTATCAGCCGAGCTGGCGGCTGCCTTTGGCTATGATTTCAACCGGGGCCGGATTGACAAGGCTGTGCATCCGTTCTCGTCCGGCTCGGGGCTTGATGTACGTATCACCACCCGCACCACAGATGATGACCCGTTTAACTGCTTTTATTCGACCATCCACGAGGTCGGCCATGCCACCTATGAGCAAGGCATTGACGCGAAACACCTGCTCGCAGCCGTTGGCGGCGGCGTGTCGATGGGCGTGCATGAAAGCCAAAGCCGGATCTATGAGAACCAGCTGGGCCGCAGCCGGGCCTTTACCGGCTGGCTCTACGGCAAAATGCGTGATGCTTTTGGCGACTTTGGCATCGCCGATGAGAATGCTTTCTTTGCCGCCGTTAACCGGGTGGGCAGCGGCTATGTTCGCACCGAGAGCGACGAGGTGCAGTATAACCTGCATGTGATGCTGCGGTTTGATCTGGAGCGGGCTTTGCTCAGCGGCGATGTGGCTGTGGATGATCTGGAAGCGGCATGGAATGACCGTTTCAAGGCCGACTTTGGCTATGCGGTAGACAAGCCATCCAACGGGCTGTTGCAAGATGTGCATTGGTCGCTGGGGCTGTTCGGTTATTTCCCAACCTACACTTTGGGCAATGTCTATTCGGGTTGTCTTTATGCAGCAATGCGCAAAGACCTGCCGGGGTTGGATGATGATTTGTCGCTGGGCAATACGCGCCGGGCCACAGACTGGCTGCGCGGCAAGGTGCAGCGCCATGGCGGCGTTTATGAGGCCGAAGATTTGATGGCGCGTGCACTGGGTGAGGCCCCGACTGAGGCGCCGCTGCTGACTTACCTGAATGACAAATTCGGCGACATATACGGGCTGTAAATAGTCTTTAGGTTGTAAAATAGCGCGGCTAAAGCCGCATTACATCCCCTTCGCCATGCGGCTCAGATTGGCGCGTTTGGCCGGGGTTATGCCCAGCCGGGCGGGCGCTTTTCGAGGAACGCGGTTATGCCCTCATCAGTGTCGGGGTTGAGCATGTTCTTGGTCATGACCTCGGCTGTCAGGGCGTAGGCTGCATCTAGCGGCAAAGTGGCCTGCGCGTAAAAAGCCTGTTTACCGGCGCGCATAGCGCTGCCGAGTTTGGCGGCGACAGTCTGGGCCAGTTTGTTGGTTTCGGTCTCAAGCGTCTCAGTGCTGGCGATACGGTTGATCAGGCCGAGTGACTTGGCCTCGGATGCCTCTATGAGCCTGCCGGTTGAGAGCATCTCGAAGGCGGCTTTGCGGCCGATGGCGCGGGTCAGGGCGATCATGGGCGTGGAGCAGAACAGCCCGATATTGATGCCGTTGACACCAAGCCCTAACTCGCTTCGCGATATGGCGCTTGTTTTGGGCGTTGAGGTGATCTGGGATTTGTTTCGCGTTTTGTGAGGTTGAGTGTGTGCTGTTGGTCGAGGTGATTTTGCCTCGATTGACAGAGGGTATTCCCATGAACATTCAACAACCGACACCAATAACGCCCCTTCATGCGCGCATGATTGCGGATATGTCAGGGCGCAATCTCGGCCCTGCATCCCAGAGCAGCCACCTGCGCGCCTGTAAGCGTTTTGCGGCCTGGCTCGGACGGTCTCCGAAGACTGCCACGCCAGACGATGTGAAGTATTTCCAGCAGTATTTGGTCGAGAGCGGCGTCAGCATTTGCACGCGGAACCAGGCGATGACTGGCGTCAAGTTTCTGTTTCGCGTGACCCTGCGGCGGCACGATCTGGTGGCCGAGATCTTCCACCTCAAAGAACCGGTAAAGGTGCTGCTGGTTCTCAGCAAGAAGGAGATCAAGCGCGTCTTGGCCACGGCCCCCAGCCTTAAGGCACGGGTGCTGGCCTATGGCTGCGGGATGCGCGCAGGCAAAGTCGTGCGGCTCAAGGTCGGCGATATTGGTAGCGATCAGGAGATCATCCGCATCGTGCAATCGAAGGGTCGCAACGTCATGCTGCCGGCGGAGATTCTGGGCCTTCTGCGCGAGTGGTGGAAAGAGCGGCCCACCGGTCAGGACGAGGATGTGCCTGCGCCCGAGCGTGTGCTTTTTTCTGGCTATTGCGGTAAACACCTCTCATCGCGACAGATATCACGATTGTTCAAACGAAGCTGGGATCACCAAGCCGGCCACGCTCCATACGTTGCGCCATTCTTTTGCACCCCATCTGCTGGAGCGTGGAGTGGATATCCGGGCGCTGCTCGGGCACTCCAGACTGACAACCACAGCGCGCTATGCCAGCGTGGCCACCGGTATGATTGCGGCGGTGGACAGCCCACTGGATGATCTGAATGGGGCCAAGCCGAAGAAGGGCAAGCCGAAGCCTTCATAGGCCACCATGCCGGGTTCATCACTGGAGGTTGCGGATATTTTCCGCGCCCATGGTGCTGCTTGGCGTGCGGCAAACGCAGGGCACATCAGCCTGAACCAGTTCAAAGTCATGAGCGCGATTGAGCGCTGCCGCACGGCGGCGCTTGGCGGTCATGTCGCACGCTGCGCCGACTGCGCGCATGAGCATATCGCCTATAATTCCTGCCGCAATCGGCACGGCCCAAAATGTCAGGCGGGTGCCGCCAAAACTTGGCTGGCTGCACGGGAAGCAGAGCTTCTGTCCGTGCGATATTTCCACTTGGTCTTCACGCTGCCCAAACAGATTGCCGACATCGCGCATCAAAACAAACGCGAGATCTACAATCTATTGATGCGCGCCAGCGCGGACACTGTGATCAAGATCGCCGCCGACCCCAAGCACCTTGGTGCGCGTGCGGGCATGATTTCGGTTTTGCACACATGGGGCTCGGCGATGACGCACCACGCCCATATGATCGTCCCGGGCGGTGGCCTGTCTACGGATGGTTCAAAATGGATCAGCTCCCGCAAGAACTTCTTCCTGTCCGTCCGCGTTCTGTCCCGTCTGTATCGCCGTCTCATTCTGGAAGGCCTGACCAAGCTGCACAAAGCCGGGAAGCTGCAATTCTTCGGTGAACATGCGGGCCTTATTGATCGCAATACCTTCGCCGGGCCCAAACCCGTGTTGGCCTATCTGTCGCGCTACACGCACAGGGTGGCAATATCCAACAGCCGTTTGATCCGCTTCGGTGCGCGCCGCGTCACCTTCCGCGTCAAAGACTGCCGTCTTAAAGGCGCGGGACGCCACACCACCATGGCGCTAGTTCATCCGCCGGTTCCTGATCCACGTGCTGCCCAGAGGCCAGCACCGCATCCGCCACTATTTAGGAAACGGCAACCGTGCAGCCAATATCGCCAGGATCAGGCTGCTGCTTGAGGCAAAAACGTCCGATCATCAGCACATCAATGAAGGCCGCATCAACGATGCTGATGAACCGCTCCGCACCCTTGCGCTGCCTTGCCCGTGTTGCGGTGGACAACTGGTCATCTACAACACAATCGCGCCAGCACAGTATCCTAGAGCATCGCCAAAAACCGCGAGGGCCACCGCATGAAACGCGCGCCCTGCACATCAAAATTATACCTTCAGCCGCATGCTACATTGCCTGCGGTCCTAAACGTATGCGCCCATCCATGCGGGCGGCGGCACGACAACCCAAGGACGTCATCGCGGGCGGCACATATCGGCCAAATGACTGCAAATCAACTGCTCAGTTCGCCATCAGGAACTCCCAGATCCTCGTGCGAACGAACAGAACCAAGACACGCACGCCCCACAAATCCCCATAGACATCGCTGATCCACCAAGACCAACCCCGCGATTTCCCGCTTGAGCGCTTCTCCGACGCCAGGCAACGTTCCGCGTCACACAAACCCCACGCCTGTGGCGTCC
>JAESRD010000090.1 GCA_016764835.1 Paracoccaceae bacterium
CTGATCACTTGTGCGCCGCTGAAGTGACGGATTACCTCGGCCAGCGAACTGGCGCCAATGACTTCTATTGCCCCGACCCAAGCGGCTTCAGGGCCACAGCTGCGCGGGCAAAGCAGGCGGCGCTCTTCCTGAGCGGCGGCCATGGCGGCGGGCAGGGCACCTTTTACAGGCATGATTTTACCGGTGAGTGACAGCTCGCCCATGGCCACAGTTTGGGCCACTTCGTCGGCTGGCAAAATCTCGAGTGCTGCAAGCAGGGCCAGTGCGATTGGCAGGTCGAAATGCGAGCCTGACTTTGGCAGGTCGGCGGGCGACAGATTGACCGTGATGCGTTTTGAAGGCAGGGCAATGGCCATCGATGACAGGGCGGCGCGCACCCGCTCACGGGCTTCGCTGACGGCTTTGTCGGGCAGGCCAACAATGGCAAAGCCCGGCAGCCCGGCCGTGATAGCGCATTGCACTTCGACAATGCGCGCATCGACGCCTTCAAACGCCACCGAATAGGTTGACGCCACCATTCGCCATCACTCCCGTTATCCTAAACCGACCCGTTACCCCTGAACAAAAGGTTAACCTGTGATGGTTTACGAAAGGTAAATATCCATGAATTTGGGCCAGGCTGCCGGGTCGGCTATGGTTTTGTCACGGCAAAAGGCGTTGCAAAAACCGTAAGTATTACCGCCGATTGCGGCGAAATGCGTGACCGGAAGGTCGGAATACGGGCAGGCGGTGTTGACCGAAGGGCCGTCTGTGATGGTCGCCTCAAGCGGTGTGGGGCCGGGCCAAGCGACATGTTCAAGGTCGAAGCTGTAAGGCTCGGGGGTGTAGCTGACTGTTTGGCCCATGGCGCGCCAGCGGCGGGTCGCCTTGTCTGCGAGGTGGCAGTCAACATAGGCGCGGGTGCGGTCAGATACGGGCAGGCCATAGGCGGCAATGCGCATGGCGGCGGGGGCGTAGAACGCGTCTGCGAGGGAATATTTTCCGAATAGCCATGGGCCATCTGCGCCGAACCTGTCTTGCGCATGGGCCCACAAGGTTTCTAGCCGGGCGAGATCTTTGCGGACGGGATCGGATGGCTGATAGCCTTTGAGGCAAACGCGCAGGGTCATCGGGCAATCGGCGCGCAGGGCTTCAAAACCAGAATGCATTTCGGCGCAAAGCCAGCGGGCCAGTGCCCGGGCATCTGTGGCGGCGGGCCAATGGCCTGCAACTGGGTGGGCTTCGGCCAGTGTTTCGGCAATGGCCATTGTGTCGCCAATGATCACGCCGTCGGCTGTGCGCATAACCGGCACCAGGCGGGCCGGGGCCAGGGGGGCGAGTTCCTTGGCCAATGTGCCCGAATAGAGGCCGAGCATGTGGGTCTTAACCGGGATGTCGAAATTGGCAAACATCAGCCAGCCGCGCAGCGACCAGCTTGAAAAGCTGCGATCACCGATGAAAAGTTCGTATGTCATTTGGGCCTCCAAAACTGTTGGTGGCACGGTAGCGGCGGCGCGGCCGGGCGGCTAATTGTCATTTGTGATTGGGTTCGTCACGCGATGTGATTGGTTCGCACGACATTTAGGGCGGCGCCGTAGCTGATTGTGGTCGCCGAGAGCGGCGCGATAACTTGGGCGAATACGGCTTGGCCGGTGGTCGCTTGGGCGCGTTGCAGCTGGCTCAGAATTGGCCCCATATGGCAGATGATGATGATATCTTGCAGGCCTAGGGCGCAAAGTGTGTCGCAGGCGTTGCTGGTGCGGGCCTGCATCTGGTCCCAGCTTTCGCCGTCCGGTGGGGCGAGGCTGCCGGGCTGTTCCCAGAACTTGCGGGCAAGGGCTTGATCGGGGATCTGATCATGGCGCAGGCCCTCCCATGTACCAAAGTTGATCTCGCGCAGGCGGGGGTCTGGTGGCATGATCTGGCGGCTGCCCTGCACGGCCTTGGCGGTGGCTGTCGCGCGGATGAGGTCTGACGCGATGATCGGGGCTTGGGGCAGATAGGCGCGCAGCCGGGCGAGGGCAGCGTGATCTGACAGATCAGCGGGCAGGTCTGTCCAGCCGGTCATGGTTTTGGCATGGGTCGGGCCGTGGCGGACAAACCAGAGCCGGGTCATGCGGGCCGCATTCATGAAGGAATTGTACCTTTGAGCACCATGGGCAGGCCGGCAATAACCAGCACGGCCAACTCGGCTTGGGCGGCGAGGGTCTGGTTGAGCTGGCCTTGCGCATTGCGAAACCGGCGGGCGAGCGCGTTGTCTGGCACCACGCCTTGGCCGGTCTCGTTTGAAACGATAACTATTGGCGCCGGGCAGGTGGTCAGGGCGGTGATCAGCGCGGTGGTTGCGCTGTTGGTATCGGCATCTGCTAGTAGCAGGTTCGACAGCCAAAGGGTCGCGCAGTCGATAAGCACCGCCTCGTTTGGCTGTACGCTGGCGAGCGCTGCGGGCAGGTTTGTCGGAGCTTCAATGAGCCGCCAGCCGGGGCCACGGGCCTGTTGGTGGGCGGCGATCTTGGCCTCCATTTCGGCGTCAAATGCTTGTGCCGTGGCGATATAGACCGCTGGACGCTGGGCGCGCAGCAGCAGATTTTCGGCAAAGGCCGATTTGCCGCTGGCCGCGCCGCCGAGGATGAGGGACAGATTTGGCAAGCGCATGGGGTGGCCTTTGTTGGGTATATGCCGCGTTGTGACATGGCCAAGTAAAGAGAGCCAGCCTGACCTGATTGCCCCCGTCGCATAATCGGCCTAATCTTGCCCGGTTATTTAGGGCCAAAGGACAAGCAACATGTTGGCAGGGCGGCATATCCTCTTGATCATCGGCGGCGGCATTGCCGCCTATAAAGCACTCGATCTTATTCGACAGCTGCGCAAATACGGGGCAAAGGTCACCCCGGTTCTGACCAAGGCGGGGGCTGAGTTTGTCACCCCGCTTTCGGTGTCTGCTTTAGCAGGGGTGAAGGTTTATTCTGATCTGTTCGATCTGACCGATGAGGCCGATATGGGCCATATCCAGCTGAGCCGGGCGGCAGACCTGATTGTCGTGGCCCCGGCGACGGC
Source organism: Paracoccaceae bacterium (assembly GCA_016764835.1). Next base: position 3,037 of record JAESRD010000090.1, read on the forward strand.
CGACCTGATGGCCAAGATGGCGCAGGGGCGGGCCAGTGATCTTGCCTCAACATTGCTGCTGGCGACAGACACGCCGGTGCTGATTGCACCGTCGATGAATGTGCGCATGTGGGAGCATAGCGCGACGCAGCGCAACGTAGCTCAGCTGCGGGAAGATGGCATAAGTATTGTTGGGCCTGATGAGGGCGAGATGGCCTGCGGCGAGTTTGGGCCGGGGCGGTTGGCCGAACCGCTCGCGATTGTCGAGGCGGTGCAAGCCAAACTGCAAGCCGGGCCGCTGGCGGGCAAACATATCATCGTCACCTCTGGGCCGACGCATGAGCCGATTGATCCGGTGCGCTATATTGCCAACCGCTCGTCGGGGGCGCAGGGCAGCGCTATTGGTGCTGCTTTGGCTGCCTTGGGCGCAAATGTGAGTTTTGTCACCGGCCCGGCCCGTGTTTCGCCGCCCGCGGGCGTCGAGGTGGTCCGCGTAGACTTGGGTGCGGGACCTCCGGTGGCGTGCCGCGTATCGGAAATGATTGGGGA
>JAESRD010000091.1 GCA_016764835.1 Paracoccaceae bacterium
CTGGCGCTTGAGGCGCGGCGCTACCGGTATTTTAACGTCTGGCGGGCGCGGACACGCTGGTTGGAGAAAAATTTCTACGAGCCGTTGCTGCTCGGCCAAGCCGATAAAAGCATGGAATGGCGTAAAGTGCTGGCCGATGATTACCATTCGCCGCGCTACCATGTCGGCTATCTGACCTCGATGGCACGGCGGATAAGGCGCAACTATCTGTGGATATCGCTTATTCAGGCGCTGGCTTTTTGCGGCAAGCTGATGGTGCATCCCGGTCCGGTTGCCTCATGGGCTGAGTTTGCTGACAGGGCCGATATTGGGCCGCTGCCGGGCGAGGTGATCTTGGCAATCGGCGCGCTTTATTGTGCAACATGGGCGGGTTTGGCTGTCTGGGTGGTGCGGGCTGATGCGCGCCGCCACCTAAAGCGGACCGGCCCCGCAGATGCGATGGGTTAACGGATGTTGCCAGTCCTTTATTCATTTCGCCGCTGTCCCTATGCGATCCGGGCGCGGCTGGCGCTGCAATCGAGCGGTCAGCATGTTGAGCTGCGTGAAATCTTGTTGCGTGACAAGGCGGCGGCGTTTCTTGCCGTGTCGCCGAGCAAAACCGTGCCCTGTTTGGTTTTGCCTGACCGGGTTTTAGATGAGAGCCTCGACATTATGAAATGGGCGCTGGCCCAGAGCGATCCGGCGGGGTGGCTTGATATGCCAGAAGAGGGCTGGGACTGGATTACCCGCGCTGATGGCCCGTTTAAAGACGCGCTCGACCGGACCAAATATGCCAGCCGTCATCCGGCAGAAGAGGCGGCTGGGCAGCGCGGGTTGGCGGGCGATTTTCTGGCTGATCTTGACCGGCAAATTGATGCGTGGGTATTTGAGCGGCCAAGCTTGGCTGATTTTGCGATCCTGCCGTTTGTGCGCCAGTTTGCCAATATCGACAGGGCTTGGTTTGACGCCCAACCTTGGCCAAACTTGCATGGCTGGTTGGCGCGTTTTTTGGCGTCCGATGAGTTTGAAGCGGTGATGGAAAAGTATGCGCCATGGGCTGAGGGTGACGCGGTGATTGTGTTTCCGGCTTAGGGCCAATTACATTGATTGCCCGCCAACCTTTTCAATAACATTGCGAATGACAGCTTCAAAATGCCAAGCATCTGGCAGCCGCGACAGCCACAAACGGTTTCCGGCACCCGTGAGCAGCAGGGATTTTTTTGACCCCTTGAACCGCGCAATATCCGTAATCTCGATTGACCCAAGAATGCCGTCAGGCGCTACGGCAAACACGCGCTTTTTTGTGATCACGTAGAGGAGCGGGCGAAAATGGTAGTGGACGGCAAGTGCCGGTGCAAGAAACCACGCCTGCGCAAAGATAAGAATGTAGGACAGGTCAGCCAAAGTTGGGACCTTGCGCCCCTTCGAGGCGAAGACCAATTGTTCGCTCTCTTCTAGGAGGAAAGGGGCATTTTGATTGAAGCTCAACATCGGTCCTAATATAGGGTGCGCAGGCAAAAAGCCACCCGGCCCTCTGCCCGCAAAGGCTGGTCGCCAAACAAAAAAACGGCGGCACCGGTTAAAGTGCCGCCCTAGGAGGGCGAACGGGAAGGGTGTTCGCCGGGAAAGTTCTCAGAGCCGCAAGTAGGGCAGCTCTGAGAATTCGTTTACTCGCCGCCACCAAGCTGGTGGACATAGGCGGCAACTGCGTTGATCTCTGCTTGCGTCAGGCCGCTTGCGGCGCGGAACGTTTCGCTCCAAGCGGGCATAACGCCAAAGCGGGCATTGCGCACAGTTGCTTCAATAGTCTCGGCGTCGCCGCCATAGAGCCAGATCGCGTCATTGAGCACAGGTGCACCCAGATCGCGCAGACCTTCGCCCGCATCGCCGTGGCAAGAGGCGCAATTGTCGAGATAGACTGTGGCGCCAGCTGCGGCCAAGGTGGCATCAGCGTCTTGGCCAGAAATCACCATGACATGGGCCACGACTTGGTCGATCTCTTCGCGGTTTAAGATGTCGGCAAAGGCGGGCATCTCAGTCCAGCGGGAATCTGGCGATTGCTCGTTGCGCACGCCGTGGGTAACCGTGAAGGCGATCTCGTCAATGCTGCCGCCCCAGAGCCAGTCATCATCTAGCAGGTTGGGATAGCCCTTGGTGCCAGCGGCGTTGGAGCCATGGCATTGCGAGCAATTGGCCCGGAAAACCGAGCCGCCAGCGTTAATCGCAAAGCGGTGCAGCTCTTCGTTTTCGCTAATTGCTGTCAGGTCAACCGCGGCCAGCTCGGCAATAAGCTCTGCATTGGCGGCGTCAACTTCGGCGATATCAGCGGCAACATTTGCGCGGGTTGAATAGCCGAGAAGACCGGGCGTCGCACCTTTGATCAGCGGCCAAGCAGGGTAGGCGATAGAGTAGCCAACCGCCCAGACGATACAGGCATAGAGGCACCAAAGCCACCAGCGCGGCAGCGGGTTGTTAAGCTCTTCAATCCCGTCCCAAACATGGCCGGTCGTGCCGATTTCTTCTTTCTTTTCAACGGGGCGTTTCATGCTTCTTCCTCCGTACCGTGCGTAGGTCCGGGCGTCATGCCACGGGCCCGTGCCGGGGCATCTTCATTGCGGAAAACGCATGATGCGGCTTCTTCATGGGCTTTGCGGCTGCCCGGCCGCCAAGCGAACAGGATCGCACCGACGAAAAAGCCAAACATTAGCAACAGCACCCAGCTGTCTGCGATTTGACGAAAGAGTGAATACTTGTCCATAATCGCCTCCCTTTAGCGGCTGACATCGGGGGTGAAGGTTGAGAAATCAACCAACGTGCCCAACATCTGCAAATAAGCGATCAGCGCGTCCATTTCTGAAATGCCGGGGGCATTGTCAAAGTTGCGCACCTGCGCGCCGGGGTAGCGCTCTACTAAGCTGGCATAATCGCTGAATGGATCGGCCTGATTGGTAAAGTCAGCGCTGGCCTGTGCGATCATCTCGTCTGTGTAGGGCACACCAACGGCGCGGTGGGTGCTGACCAGATCAACAATGTATTCGCCATCAATGATCGTGTCGGTCAAGAACGAGTATTTTGGCATGATCGATTCTGGCACGACCGATTGCGGATTGTTGAGATGATCGAGATGCCATTCATCAGAATAGCGCCCGCCGACCCGGGCCAAGTCTGGCCCGGTTCGCTTTGAGCCCCATTGGAACGGATGGTCATACATCGATTCCGCCGCAAGGCTGTAATGGCCGTAGCGTTCTACCTCGTCGCGCAGCGGACGGATCATCTGGCTGTGGCAAAGATAGCAGCCTTCGCGCACATAAATCTCACGTCCGGTGAGCTCGAGTGGGGAATAGGGGCGCATGCCCTCTACATCCTCAATCGTATTTTGAAGGTAAAACAGTGGGGCTATTTCGACGATGCCGCCGATAGCGACCACAACGAACGTGCCGGCGAGCAGCAAGGTCGCGTTGCGCTCGATGACCCCATGATGATCAAGAATTCCCATATTCCTGTTTCCTACTCTGCTGGCATGGCGGCGGCTTCGGCAGCGATATGTCGCTTGCTAAAGGCCGTCATCCACAAGTTATAAGCCATGATAATACCGCCGGTCAGGTACATAGCCCCGCCAAGTCCGCGGACAACATACATCGGGAACTTCGCGCTCACTGTGTCGGCGAAAGAGTTGACAAGGTAGCCTTGTGCATCAACTTCGCGCCACATCAGGCCTTCCATGATCCCGGTGACCCACATCGACGATGCGTAGAGCACGATGCCGATAGTGGCGAGCCAGAAGTGCCAGTTGACCATGGGCAAGCTGTATAGCTTGGCCCGGCCCCAAAGCTTAGGCGTCAGGAAGTAAAGCGCACCAAAGGTGATCATCCCGTTCCAGCCCAAAGCGCCAGAATGCACGTGGCCAATGGTCCAGTCAGTATAATGCGACAGCGAATTCACTGCGCGGATCGACATCATCGGGCCCTCGAAAGTGGACATGCCGTAGAAGCCGAGGCTGATAACCATCATGCGGATGATCGGGTCGGTACGGACTTTGTCCCATGCGCCAGAGAGCGTCATCAGACCGTTGATCATGCCACCCCAAGACGGCATCCACAGTACGATAGAGAACACCATGCCAAGTGTGGCGGCCCAGTCGGGCAGGGCGGTGTAGTGCAGGTGGTGTGGGCCAGCCCAGATATACAGGAAGATCAGCGACCAGAAGTGGATGATCGACAGGCGATAGCTGTAGACGGGGCGTTCGGCCTGCTTGTGCACGAAATAATACATCATCGCCAGGAAGCCGGCGGTCAGGAAGAAGCCGACCGCATTATGGCCGTCCCACCACTGGGTCAGCGCATCCTGGACGCCCGCGAA
>JAESRD010000092.1 GCA_016764835.1 Paracoccaceae bacterium
CACTTCGCGGATCATATCGCCACCGCCCATAAACGGCTGCATCTCAGCCATCCGCTCTTTGCGCACATAAATCGCCCCAGAGCCCGACGGCCCGTAGAGCTTGTGGCCGGTCACAGCGTAAAAGTCGCAGCCGATATCGGCGACATTTACCGGCATGTGCACCGCTGCCTGCGAGCCATCAACCAAAACCGGAATGCCAAGCTCTGCGGCCCCCGTGCAGATCGATTTTACATCGACCACAGTGCCCAGCACATTTGACATATGCGTCACCGCAATCAGCTTGGTGCGCGGCGTCACGGCAGCCAGCACAGCGCCTGGGTCAAGATCACCATTCTCGTCGACATTAACCCATTTGATCACAACACCCTGCCGCTCGCGCAAAAAGTGCCACGGCACAATATTGGCATGGTGCTCCATGATCGACAATATGATCTCATCACCGGGCTGCATGTGCGGTGCGGCCCAGCTATAGGCGACCATATTGATCGCCTCTGTGGTGCCCGAATTAAGGATGATCTCATCCTCACTTGGCGCGCCAAGAAAGGCGGCGACCTTACCACGCACGGCCTCGTATTTGTCAGTCGCGATATTTGAAAGCGTGTGCAAACCTCTGTGAACATTGGCATATTCATAGGTGTAGGCCGTTGTGATCGCGTCAATAACAACTTGGGGTTTTTGCGCCGACGCGCCGTTATCCAGATAGACCAACGGCTTGTCGTTCACCTTACGCGCCAAGATCGGAAAATCTTTGCGGATTGCGTCGAGATCATACATTGGCAAAGCCTCCTGCGCCGATACCACTGGCCATCATCATCCTGATGAAGCCAAGTAAAATAGTCATGCCAAAGGCGATGGCGATCAGTGCAACAACGACCACGCCAAATGCGGCAAGTAATGAATTGAAGCCGTGAATTTCGCTGATATAGGACAAAAAGCACCAAAAGAGCAGGCCATAGACCCCGACCCTCAGCAGCCATGAGGCATCGCCCAAGATCACGTCAGCACCCAAAAGGGCGATACCGGCTATTAGCGACAATAATTGCCACCAGATAGAAACGATCAACGCCCCATCAAGGTTGCCTTTGCCGCCAAAGGCCCTGCCGACCATATCAAGCGCGAACGCCATAATGGTCAGGATCGAGACATTGACGACTGCAAATGTGAACACAGAGGCCGTGATCAATTCGCCGTCTGGCATGACCATGATCACCAGATCACCGGTAAGTGCTGCGACAATGGTCGACAGCGCGGTGACTAGAACCATTGCCGCAAACAACTCATTGCGCGGCAAACCCAGCCCAATGATGCTGCGGATCGCCTGCGTCGGCGCGCTTATGCTTTGGCGCAACAGGGCGACCAGATGCTCAATTGGCGTCATCTATCCGTCTTTCCTGACACCAGCGCGCAAACCAGCGCCCCAGATAATGATGAAGCCGCCGATCCATAAAGCCCCGGTGATATTCGCGGCAATGCTCGGGCCAATAAAGCCGTTGACCAGGCCGTAGAGCAAAGCCGCCGGAACCGAGGCCAAAACCGCCCAAAACAGCGCCAAACGCGCCTGATGTTGAGCAATGGAAAAGCCAACAGCCCTCAGCACCAACCCCGACAGCCCGGCGATCAGATAGAGCCCCAGCGGCCAGATAATCAGCCAGCCGACAAACTCATAAGCCGCCAAACGGTCTAACCCGCCGCCTGCCTCTAGAGACAGACGCGCAAGCCGCGGCAGCTGGGCAATAAAGATGACAAAGCAGCCAACCATGACATAGGCCAGCGCGCGGTCTTCGCGCTGCACAGACTGCATCAGCCGCTCGGCCATCTTGGCCGGGCTGCGCCATGAGCGCAAAATATCTTGAGTGACCGCCATCCGTTTCGCCCCGTCCTTACCGATTAACCAGCTAGTCTTCCCTTACCGGTTTTCCAGCCAGTCTTCTAACCGCGCCAACATGCTTTCGGCCAGTTTTTCATCATCAATCTCATCCAAAGCCTGCGCCACGAATGCGATTGTCAAAAGATCGGTGGCCCGCGCTTTTGGAACACCACGCGACTGTAGATAAAACAGTGCTGTTTCATCGATCGCACCAGAGGTCGAGCCATGTGAACAGATAACATCATCTGCGTAGATTTCCAGCTCTGGCTTGGCCAAGAACTGACTATCTCCTCCGAGCAACAAGGCCTGAGAAATCTGATAGCCATCAGTCTGTTGCGCGCCGCTCTTCACGAGGATCTTCCCCTGAAAAACTCCAGTGGCTCCGTTGCGCAGCACATTCTTAAAGACTTGGCGGCTCTCACAGCCCACGGCATCATGGGTGATGAATACAGTGTTATCATGGTGAAAATCGTCACCATCGCCAAGCGCCGCACCGGCAACATGGGCCACGGCATTGTCACCAGCTATCATGATAATGCACTCGTTACGCGTCAGTGCACCGCCAGCGCTGAGCGTAAAGCTCTTAAACAGGCTATTCTCAGAAAGATTGGCAAAACAATGTGTTACCGCACGGTGTTGGGCATTATTGCCCTGGGTGCGCACATGGTGAAACGCACCATTTTCTGCAATATCAACCTCGCTTACAGCCGACATCCGCGCAGCCCCAGAGCCGGTTTCAAGCACAGTCAACATGGCGCCGTTTTCGATCTTGAACAGATGGTGCACCATTGGGTCGCTGTCAGTGGCTACATTTTGGTAAATAATCGAGATTGGCCGCGGTGCGTTACCGGTAACGCGGACAACGATACCCTGTTGGGCCATAGCAGTGTTAAGGGCGGCCAGTGGACGGGCGACTGGCGCCTGCCCCATAGCTTCAAGAGTGCCGTATAAGTCTTTGATCCAGCTCTCTTTTGAGGTAAGTGCCTCCTGCAATGTCAGTATTTCAACATGGTCCATTTCCAGCGGGTCAGAGGCTTGCGCATCAAACACACCATCAACAAAAACCAGCCGAAGACTGTCTTGCGCGGTAAACACTTCCGGCGCGGCTTGTACTCCGGCCGTTAGCGCTGTTGCTTCTGGCGTGGTCAGGCTGGCCGGGTCAGTATAACGCCAATATTCGTCGCGCCGGATCGGCAGGCCAACGTCCTTCACCCAAGCAAGTGCCTTTTGCCGCCGGGTCTGCGCCCAATCAGCCAACGGCAATGCACCGCTATCGGCAAACACAGCCAGTCGCGCGGCGGTCAACACTGCCTTTTGTTCGAACTTTGCCATCAGGCGACCTCTGCCAGAATGTCAGCATAACCGTGATTCTCAACTTCAACCGCCAGTTCAGGCCCGCCAGAACGGATGATACGCCCATTGGCCATAATATGCACAATATCAGGTTTGATATGGTCGAGAAGTCGTTGATAATGCGTGATAATTAGGAATGACCGGCCCGCGTCGCGCAGCGCGTTCACGCCCTTAGACACCAGCTTCATCGCATCAACATCCAGCCCGCTATCGGTCTCATCAAGCACGCACATTTTTGGCTCAAGCATAGCCATTTGCAAAATCTCGTTGCGCTTCTTCTCGCCGCCAGAAAAGCCAACATTCACCGGCCGCTTTAGCATATCGTTGTCGATATGCAGTGCCTTGGCCTTTTCGCGGATCAGTTTGAGGAACGCCCCTGCGCTCATCTCCGCCTCGCCGCGCTGCTTGCGCTGTGCGTTCAATGCCGCGCGCAGGAAGGTCATATTGCCAACACCGGGGATCTCAACCGGATATTGAAATGCGAGAAAAAGCCCCGCGGCGGCGCGCTCTTCAGGCTCAAGCGCCAACAGATCTTGGCCCGCAAGCATGGCAGTACCGGCCGTCACTTTATAGCCACTGCGCCCGGCCAACACATAAGACAAAGTTGATTTGCCAGAGCCATTTGGCCCCATAATCGCATGCACTTCACCCGCTTTGATTGACAGGTCTACGCCTTTCAAAATCTGCTTATCTTCGTCTTCAAGCTCGACCTTTAGATCATTGATCTCTAACATTTTTAGTCCTTCCAAGGCACCGATGTTTCCGGCTATTTCTTGCGGGTAAACACCGAAAGTATCCAATTTAGATCTGCGTTCTCAAGGCGCGCAGGTTGTAGCTCAAACCGGGCCATGCGCCCGATGATTTCGACCGGGGCGCCAAAACGTTCGACGTCGTGGTAGGTCTCGCGGTCGGTATAGTCATCAAAATAGACAGTCACCGGATGACTGATCATATATTGCACCGCCAGAAAACACCCGGCGCGAAAACGGCCGTCAATCAGCACGGTATCGGGATGGGTAAAATCTGGGCGCTGCCAGACAGACAGCGGATAGGTGTGAAACTTGGCATAATGCTGGTTGTTTTCCGGCATGCCCCATTTTCCGGTCGGGCCAATATTGGCATAATGCAGTCGTAGTTTTGACTTTGGCCGGTGGGCGCGAAACCATGTGTTCATGGCGCGAGCCCAGTTGCGGTCGCTCTCCACCGAAAAGATGGTTTTTCCGCTCATCTCAGCGGCCATAACAGTCGAGCCACCAGAGCCATATTCGAGGATATTGGTCGCGGCGGCGTAGCCCGCACGCAAAGCTTCGGCCTCGGCTGGCGGCATCGTTAACTCCGGCCGAACCAGCAGGTTTTCCTCACTCATCCCGGCGTTCCTGAACGTTCGTTTGTGCCACTAGCCCACTGATCCTTCGAGGCTAATCGCCACCAATGCTTGAGCTTCCATGGCAAACTCCATCGGCAAGTTTTGCAACACATCTTTGACAAACCCATTGACCACAAGTGCGACGGCCTCTTCTTCGCCAACCCCACGCGAGCGGCAATAAAACAGCTGGTTGTCGTCAACCTTAGAAGTCGTCGCCTCATGCTCAACCCGGCTCGAATTATTGCGAACTTCGATATAGGGCACGGTATGCGCGCCACATTTGTCGCCGATCAACAGGCTGTCACATTGGGTAAAGTTACGGCTGTTCTTGGCGCGCGGATGCATGGAAACCAGTCCGCGATAGGTGTTCTGCGCATGTCCGGCGCTGATCCCTTTGGACACGATCCGGCTCTTGGTATTCTTACCCAGATGCACCATCTTGGTGCCGGTATCGGCTTGTTGGTAATTATTAGCGATGGCAATC
>JAESRD010000093.1 GCA_016764835.1 Paracoccaceae bacterium
AAACGGCTCTGCGCGGTCAAAGTCATAATACCAGCCATTGGTGATCACCGGGCCAATGGTGACCTGCACATCAGGCCACAGCTCTTGCACAGCGCGGGCCATGATATGGGCCAGGTCGTGGCGGATCAGCTCGAGCGCGGGCTCGGCGTCCTTCATGGTGTTGATGGCAATCTCGGCATCGGCATCAATGGGCCATTGCAGATCATGATGCGCGCCATTGACTGTGGCGGAGATGGCCTTTTTGGCCAAGGATGAAGCAATAGATTTGGCGACTTCGGCGGGGGTAATCCCGGCCTCATATTCGCGTGCATTGCCATCGGGGAAAGTCAGGGAGATTTGGGCCATGTGAGGCTCCTCGTCATTTTGGCGCCTACAAAGCGCCCGGTTGCGGGTATGTTAGGGCCTAATTGCTTGGGCGGGGCGGTTATGTCAACGGCAAAGCAGGGCTGGGCTTTGGCGCGGGTGGGCTTTAGCCTTGGGCCAACCATCGGAGAAGCCCATGCTGCACTATTTGACCACCGCCCAAAACCGCCGGATCGCTTATCATCGCCATGACGGAGCCGGGCCGGGGGTGATTTTCTTGGGCGGGTTTAAGTCCGACATGGAAGGCTCCAAGGCGCAGCATTTGGAGGCTTGGGCAAAGGCCAAGGGCCGCAGTTTCATCCGGTTTGATTATTCGGGCCATGGCAGTAGTGATGGCCGGTTTGAAGACGGATGTATAGGCGACTGGGCCGCAGATGCGGCGGCTATTTTGGCAATGACAAGCGGCCCGCAAATCCTCGTTGGTTCCTCTATGGGCGGCTGGATATCGCTGCTGTTAGCGCGGGCGCAGCCGTCGCGTGTTGCTGGGCTGCTGACCATTGCTGCCGCGCCAGACTTTATCGAAGACAGCATGTGGGACGGGTTTGACGCCAACCAGCGTGCGGCTTTACTGGCCGAAGGGCAGGTGGCGCTGCCCTCTGAGTACGGCGATCCCTATATCATTACCAAACGGCTGATCGAAGAAGGGCGCGACAACCTCGTGCTGCGCAGCCCGCTAGAGCTGCCGTTTCCGGTGCGCATGTTACAAGGCACGGCTGATGCCGATGTCGATATGTCGGTGGCGCTGCGGTTGCTGGCCCATGCGACCAGCCCCGACATGCGGCTGACATTGGTTGATGGCGCTGACCACCGGTTCTCAAACCCTGCCTGTTTGGACATGATCATCAAGGCGATCGAGGAGCTCAGCGGTGACTGATCTGCCACCATTGGCCGGGCTGCAAAGCTGGCTCGACACGCGCGCAGCTTTGGTGCCAATGCTGCGGCCAGATTGCGGCGACCGGCTGGTCTGGGCGGATGATGCCGCGCCGCGCAAAGCGCCGCTATCATTGGTCTCTATCCACGGGTTTTCAGCCTCACCGCGCGAGCTGTCGCCGGTGCCAGAACGCATCGCCAAGGCGCTGGGCGCGCATTACTACGCGCCTCGGATGCGCGGCCACGGCCAAGACGGTGCAGCCATGGGCCGGGCCACAAGTGCGCAGTGGCGGACAGATGTGGCATTGGCGCTCAAAATCGGCGCGGCTCTGGGCGAAAAGACAATTATCATGGGCTGCTCAACCGGCTGTCCGCTCATTTGTCTTGAACTGGCCGCTGGTGGCCATGCCGATGCGGTGATCTTGGTCTCGCCCAATTTTGGGCTTTACGCCAAGCTGACGCAGTTTGCACTTAATCTGCCTTGGGTCGGGCTCTGGGGGCCGTGGGTATATGGCAAAATGCGCCATATCGAGCCGATCAATGACCGGCACAGCACCTATTGGACCACCGATTACCCGATGGTTTCGCTGCTGCCGATGGCGCAAACACTGCGCGATATCGGCAAGATTGATGTCGGGCAGCTCAAGGTTCCGGCGCTGTTTGCTTTTTCTAAGGCCGATACTGTAACGGATTCTAGGCTGACGATGAAGCAGCTGGCGCGCTGGGGCGGGCCAGCAACCGGTGTTGATATGGTGATGGGGCCGGGTGATGACGCTCGGGCGCATTTGGTGGCGGGCGACACGTTTTCACCCGGCCAAAACGACATGCTTGTTGAGACGGTTCTCGGCTGGTGCGCAAAGCTTGGGCTTAACACATGAGGCAAACGCCAAAATCCATGCGTGGCTTTGAAGATTTTACCCGCACCCGCCTGTCTAAACACTTCTTTATGCGCGACTTTTTACTATCAGAAATCAGCGCCACGCATGGTATCGCCAATATCCCTGATGACCCGGCACTGACCATTCTGGCCGGCAAACACCTGTGCCAAAACCTGCTCGACCCGCTGGAAGATACCTTTGGCCGGCTCTACCTGCGCTCTGGCTACCGCAGCCGGGCGCTCAATGATTATGGCAATGCGCATAAGCTAAATTGTGCGCGGACCGATCACCCCGAAGAATGCCATGTCTGGGACAGGCAAAGCAGCGGCGATGGCGCGCTGGAGCTGATCGTCGGCGCGACAGTCGTGATCCCGTGGTTTGCCGACCAATACGGGCAAGGGCGCGACTGGCGCGATATGGCATGGTGGGTGCATGACCATCTGCCCTATTCAGAAATGTGGTTCTTTCCAAAGCTTTGTGCGTTTAACCTCAGCTGGCGGGCCAAGCCGTGGCGCAAAATCGCTAGCTATATTGCGCCAAAGGGCACGCTGCTGGCCCGTGGTGCTGCGCCTGCGCTAAATCTTGCCGCACGCCAAGATTGCTACCGCGATTTCCCGGCCTTTTGCGGGCGCGCCAGCTAGAACATGCGAAATGGGGTTGCTGCCCGCCGCGTTGGGCGTGACAAAGGCCTATGAGTGAATCACTAGTTTTTCTGCCCGGCATGTTTGCCGATGCGCGTCTCTTCGCGCCCCAAATCGCCGCTTTTTCGCGAGAGCGGGTTGTCAGTATTGCGCCTGCCGGGCGCGGTGAGCGGCTTGAAGAGATAGCCTCTGATCTGCTCGGCCAGTTGCCGCCGCGCTTTGCGCTGGCAGCGCACGGCTTTGGCGGGGCGGTGGCGTTTGAAATGTTGCGCCGCGCCCCAGAGCGGATCACCCGGATTGCGCTGATTTCAACCACACCTCTGGCCGATACCCCAGACCAAGCTGCCGCCCGTGAGCCGCAAATTGTCGCCGCCCGGACCGGCGGCATTGAGGCGGCATTGGCCGCGCAATACCCGGCAGCATCGCTGGCACCCGGGCCCGGCCGCCCCGTTGTTTTGGCCCAGCTGAGCGCCATGGCCGCGCAGACAAGTAGCACCACGCTTGTCGGCCAGATAAAAGCCTTGCAGCAGCGCAAAGATCAGCAGGCGGTTTTGCGCAATATCAAACAACCGGCTCTGGTTCTGTGCGGTGCGCATGATTCGGTTCTGCCGGTGCGGCGACACGAGATTATGGCGCAGATGATCCCATATGCACGGCTAGAAGTGATTGAAGATGCTGGGTGTTTGCCAATGTTAGAGGCAGCTGAGACCACGAATGCGGCTCTGTATGATTGGCTGCGCCAACCTGTAAAACGCAGCTAGACCAGAGCGTCGGGTCTAAACTGGTTTTTGGTGGCCGGGGGCAATGCCCCCGGCCATTTTTCTTTTAGCTGTCTTTTTGGGCAGTTGCCGGTTTGGCGACTGCTTTCTGCTTTGCCATGGCTTTGGGTGCATTGGCCGTCGCCGCACTTACTTTGGCAGCAGGGGCCGCCTCCGGCTTAGCTGTAACAGTTTTTGCGGGCGCAGTTTTCAACGCTACCGTCTTATTGGCCACAGTCTTATTGGCCACAGTCTTATTGGCGGGCGTCTTATTGGCGGGCGTCTTTTGGGCCGGTGTCTTTGGTGCCGCAGTCTTTTCAACTGGCGCTTTTGGTGCGGTTTTAGTCTCGACCACCTTTAGCGCCGGGGCAGCCTTGTCGCTTGTCGGCGCAGCCTTGGTTGCCATGGCTTTTTGCGGCGTACTCTTGAGCGCTGTCGCTTCTGTTACCGCTGGCTTGGCCGCTTTAGCACTTAACTTGCGCGCCTTCGCGCTGCCGGTCTTAGTGCTGGTGCCTTTGCTGACAGATTTCTCATCTTTCTGCGGTGCAGAATTTTGATCGATGAACTTCAACACCAAGGGGCGGATGTTATTGCGCCAGCTTTTGCCAGCAAAAATACCATAATGCCCGGCGCCGGGCTCAAGATGCGCGGCTTTCTTCGAATCCGGCAGGCCGGTCAGCAGGTCTAGTGCGGCAAGGCATTGGCCGGGCGCAGAAATATCATCATCCTCGCCTTCGACAATCTTGACGGCAACGGTCGTGATCTTGCCAATATCAACCTTGCGGCCATCAACGACAAATACATTGCGCGCAATCTCGCGCTCTTTGAAAATCCGCTCAACGGTGCTGAGGTAGAATTCAGCCGTCATATCCATCACGGCCAAATATTCATCGTAGAATATATTGTGCTTGTCATGGTCGGCAGCATCGTCATGCGCGACCCGGTTGATCTGGTCTTTGAAGGCCTGACTATGGGTCTCGCTATTCATGGAAACGAATGAAGCGAGCTGCAAAAGACCCGGATAAACCATGCGCCCAGCACCGGCATGTTTTAGGCCGACACGCTGGATCATGGTCTGCTCTAGCTGGCCCATTGTCACAGAGCGGCCAAAATCAGTGACCTCAGTATGGTTGGCTTCAGGGTCGATCGGGCCGCCAATGAGTGTGAGCGAACGCGGCTGCGCGCTTGGGTCTTCTTCGGCCAGATAGGCGGTGGCGGCGAGGGTAAGCGGCGCAGGCTGGCAGACGGCAATAACATGCAGATCACTGCCAAGTTTTTTCATAAACTCAACGAGGTAGAGCGTGTAATCTTCAACGTCAAACTTGCCTTCGCTGACCGCAATGTCGCGGGCACTATGCCAGTCGGTAATATAGACTTCGCAGTCGGGCAGCAGCGAGATAACTGTTTTGCGCAGCAATGTAGCGTAATGACCAGACATGGGAGCGACCAGCAAAACCCGGCGGCTCCGTTTTTTGCGACCGGGCACCTTAAAGTGAATAAGATCGCCAAATGGTTTTGAAACCAAGGTCTCAATATGAACGGTGTGGTCTGTGCCATCTTCAACAGTCACCGACGGGATGCCCCAATCAGGCCGGGCCGCCATGCGTGAAAACGTCCGCTCGGTCACTTCGCCCCAAGCGCGGATCCAGTCCACGGCGGGGTTGGCGCCCATATTGGCCATTGGGTAAGTGCCAATAGCGCGGGCAGTTGCCCCCATCCACTGGTTGGTTGTTCGCATCGTTTCCATAAGGTCATAGGTGAACATATACTTCATGGTAAACTCCGGTGACTGATTGATCGTTTGATTCGAAATGCATTCGGTCGGGTTGACCAATCCACCGCTGTGGATAAAAATGCTGCAGGTGCAAACTAGGGCTAAATTGTTAATATGACAACTCATCAAAATGACGACGGTGCCAAAACGGGCGCTAAAAGTGGAACTTCAGGCGCTAAAAGCGGTGCAAAGGGTGCGCAAGGCGCGGGCCAAGGCTCAGCTGCCACGAACACTGTGCGGTTTGAGGACAATTTGGCGAAAATCGAGGCGCTGAGCGCCCGTTTTGTCGCCGCAATGGGCAAGGGGCGGTCGAATGTCCCGGCATTGGCCGGGCCGGGCAATGACCTTTATATGCATGCTGCAACTGCATATATGGCCGAAATGGCCAGCAACCCGGCCAAGCTGATTGAGCATCAAATCGGCTGGTGGAGCAAAACCGTGCAGAACTATGTTGAGACGCAGAAATCGCTGACCAAAACCGGCAATGTGCCGCAATCTGCCCCGTCAAAAGACCGCCGTTTTAGCAATCCACTTTGGGAGAGCCATCCTTATTTCAGTTTTGTCAAAGAACAGTACTTTTTGAACGCTGAAGCCATGGAAACGGCGATTGGTGACATCGAAGGCATGGATGAGCGCGAAAAGAATCGGCTGTCATATTTCTCGCGCCAGATCATTGATATGCTCGCGCCATCAAACTTTTTGGCCTCAAATCCCGATGCGTTAGAGCTTGCCGCCGCCACTGAAGGGCAGAGTCTTGTTGACGGGTTAGAGAACCTTGTCGCCGATTTGGAAGCGCATAATGGCGACCTTGTGGTGACGCTGGCCGATAAAGACGCCTTTGTTGTTGGCCAAAATCTGGCAACCTCGCCGGCAAAGCCATACCGACTGT
>JAESRD010000094.1 GCA_016764835.1 Paracoccaceae bacterium
CCCGCCGATGTGGCCGAAAAAGCCGATATTGTCTTTGTCAGCTTACCGACACCGCAGATTGTGCAAAACGTTGTTACTGGCGCGGGCGGGGTCTGTCATGGCAGCCGGGCGCGGATAGTTATCGACATCTCGACCACCGGGCCAACGGTGGCCAAACGCGTGTCCGAGGCTTTGGCGCAAAGCGGTAAAGCATGGATAGATTGCCCGGTCAGCGGCGGCATAGCGGGCGCTGTAAACGGCACGCTGGCTGTCATCGCATCGGGGCCACAAGTGGCCTATGACGAGGCGCATGACCTGCTAACAACCTTTGGCAAAGTGTTCTTTGTTGGCGAAGCCGCCGGGCTGGCGCAAGTGGCCAAACTGGCCAATAATCTGTTGGCAGCGTCGGCCATGGTCGTGTCATCAGAGGCCATGGTCATGGGGGTAAAGGCCGGGATCGAGCCGCAGATATTGCTCGACATCATCAATGCGGGCTCTGGCCGCAACTCTGCAACGCAAGACAAGTTTCCACGCTCGGTTCTACCCGGGTCGTTCGACTTTGGCTTTGCCACGGGGCTGTCATACAAAGACGTGCGGCTGTGCATTGACGAGGCCGAAGCGATGGGCGTGCCGATGATTGCGGGCGGCGTTGTGCGCCAGATACTCGCGGCTACAAATGCCAAATACGGTGCGGATTCCGACTTCACTTCTATCGTGCGCATAGTTGAGGAATGGGCCGGGGTAGAGGTGCGCGAAGAGGGCGGCAGGCGCTATCTAGAAAAGTAGAATTTGTGTGCAGTTTCGTGGCCGACCACAGCTTGCATGGCCGGGTCGGTTACGTGATGGGCCAACGCGCTGACGGCTTGGGCATAGCTGACCTTGCCGTGATAGCCAACAAAGGGCCAGTCGCTGGCCCACATCAGCCGCTCCCAACCGCCCGTGCCAATAAGCGCGGTGGCGAGTGCGTCTGGGTCCGTGTTTTTGAACCTAAAACCGCCCGAAAGCGTGGCCCATGTTTGGCCGCGCTCGATGGCGCGCAAGATAGCTTGGAAATGCGGATCATCCACGCCCTCTGGCGTGTCAAGAAACCCCATATGGTCGACGACAACGCGCATACCGGCGCGCTCAAGCGCCAGAATTGTGCGCTCCATCCGGGCGGCGCGCTCGGTTAAATGCATGTGCCAGCCTATATCGGCGCAGAGCCGAAACAGGCGTTGGTATGCGGGGCTATCGGGGTCTGGGGTCTGGTCCAGCGGGCGCCAATGCAGGCGTGTGCCGAGGAAACCTTGGGCTGAGAGCGCTGTGAGCTGGGCGCGGGTAGTGTCTAGCGCCAGATTGGTGGTGGCGCGCAGGTTCTTATGAGCGCTCAGGGCGACGGCGAATTCAGCGTTATACAGGCCGTATTCGCTCGACGTTGTCATAACGCCGTGGCTGACGCCAAATTTGGTGAATGCGGGCAGGATATCTGCCAAAGGTGCGGGCCATTTGCGGTGGCCCCAACGGTCGGTGCTCAGCGGGGTGTCGGCGCTATAAATATGAAAATGCGTGTCTATCAACATGCTGTATTCATTGCGCAGTATCGGCCAATCGGCTTGCAAAGACCTGTGAGGTTTCACATTGTGAAACCGGCGCGGCGGTTTCTAACGCCGATTGCTGGGCTGCGCTAGCCTCGCGGAAATCCTATTTGAACCGGAGCTTTGGCCATGACCGACATTATCCGCCGCGACTTTTTCGTTGAAACTGAGGATGGGGTACAAATAGCGATCAGGGAAGTTAAGCGCACCGGTAAGTCCGACAAAGTGCCAATGATCCTGCTGCATGGCACGCGTATTCCGGGGCTGAGCGAGTTTGATCTGCCGGTGCCAAATGGCTCGCTGGCGGCTGATTTGGCGGCAAAGGGCCATGTCTGCTACATTGTCGATGCGCGCGGATTTGGCCGGTCTGAGCGGCCACCCGAGATGGATGCACCGCCCGAAGCCTATGCCAAATCGGTTGCCCGTTCGATAGATATTACCCGCGATGTTGACGCGGCGGTAAACCACCTGATTGCCGCAACTGGGCAGACCAAAGTGGCGCTGTTTGGCTGGGGCGTTGGCGGTACGATCGTGGCCATGTATGCGGCGCTTAAGCCCGAAAAAGTCAGCCATATTATTGGTTATATGATGATTTATGGCGGGGCAGGCACGCATAAACAATTTAAACCCGGCTCAATCTGGAACGACCCTGAACGGCCCGACCGGTTCAACAAAAAAGAGTTTGGCAACTATGCGTGGAACGGGCTCGAACTGCTTGATCACCATTGGAACCGGCAAATCCCCATTGAGGACAAAGCCGCCTGGCGCGACCCGGCCATGCTGAGTGCATTTCGCCAAGCGCTGATTGACGGTGACCCCAAGGCCAATGACTTTGACCCGCCGCAATACCGCAGCCCGAACGGCATGTTGGAAGACTTGTTCGTTATGGGCTGCCGGGTTGAACCGCTGTTTAGCGCGACGCAGATTTACTGCAAAGTCATGATCGCGCGCGGCGAATTTGACGGGTTGTGCCGTGTCGAAGACATGGAGGCGTTTATGGATAGGCTGACCAATGCCGAAGAAATTGTATTTTGGAACCCACCCAACACCACGCATTACATTTTGCTTGATCGGCCCGAGCGCGGGCGCGACGCTTTGCTGGCGCGGATGGACGCGTTTTTGGCCTGAAGCAGGCTATTTGATCAGGCTCTCGCGCTTTTTCCATGGGCCGAGGAAGTAAATGGCAAAGACTGATGCGACGAGCAGGCCGATTGCGATTGGGTGATGAGCCAACTCGCTAAAGTCGCCGTCAGTAATCAAAATGGCTTGGTTGATTGAGCGCTCAAGCTGTGGGGTGAGCACAAAAGCGACGATGAAGGCGATGACCGAGAAACCGGTGAGCCGCATGATGTAGCCGATCACGGCTGCGGCCAGCATGATCACCAAACCGAACACGCCGCCCGCAGCAAAATACATACCGGTAATGCACAGTAAGAGTGCGCCGCCATAGACGACCTTGGCCGGCGCCGAGACGATCATAGCCCAGAACCGCATACCAAATTGGCCGACAATCAGGTTAAAAACATTGGCGATCAGCATGGCGCCGAACAACCCGTAGATCAGCTGGCCTTGGCGCTCAAACAAGAGCGGGCCGGGTTGGACGCCGTGGATAATGAAGGCGCTGACCAGCAACGCAGCGGCGATATTGCCGGGGATACCCAAGGTCAGCAGCGGGATAAGATTGGCACCAACAACGGCGCTATTTGCGGCCTCAGAGGCGGCAATTCCGCGCGGATCACCTGTGCCAAAGGCTTCAGGGTCTTTGGCAGATTGTTTGGAGATCGAATAGCTCAGGAAGCCTGCCGTGGTTGAACCAAGGCCGGGGATTGCGCCAATAACCGTGCCAATAACCATGGCACGAAAGGCCACAACCCTGTTGGCCCATAGCTCCGCGAAGGTGACATTTTGGTCGCCTTTATCAAAGACTTGGGCGCTATCAGTGGCATCTTCGCCCTCAGTTGGGACAACAAATTCGGATATTTTGACAAAGATCTCACTGACGGCAAGCATGCCGACGGCAATGGCCGTAAGCGGCACGCCGTCCACCAACTCAATAAAGCCAAAAGTGAAGCGGGCAGAGCCCATCGCCGGGTCGAGCCCGACCGAGGCCAAGAGGAAGCCAAAGGCGACCGACATCAGCCCTTTTACCAGTGACGAGCCAACCAAACCGGCAATAACGGTGAAGGCGAGGATCATCAACGTCATGATCTCAATTGGCCCCATTTTGAGCGCCAAGGCTGCCAAAGGCAAGGAGACAGTAATCAGCACAATGTCGCTCGAAACATCGCCAAATACCGAGTAATATAGCGAATATTTCATCGCTTTTCCGCCTTGGCCTTTTTTGGCCATTGGGTAACCGTCAAGCGCTGTGGCGGCAGATTCTGGGGTACCGGGTGTGTTGAGTAAAATCGCCGGCACAGCGCCGCCTATTGTGCCGCCTTTGTTGATGGATATCAGGAAGGATATCGCCGTTAGCGTGTCGAGCGAATAGGTCAATGGAATGGCGATGGCCAAGGCCATAAGGATGCTCAAGCCCGGAATGGCGCCGACGATCTGGCCCAGCGTCACGCCGAGAAGGATATAAAGCAGATTGCCCAATGTGAAAGCATCGGCAAGGCCGCTAAAAACGATACTGATATCAGGCATTTTTGTTTTTTAGTCCTAAGGAAGAGGGCGTTGCAAGATTTGCTCAAACAAGAGCCAAACACCAACTGGCAGACCCAGCACCATAACCAGAACCCAGAGCGGCCGGCGCTCTTTGGAGAGCAAAGTGATGGCCACCATCAGCCCGATCGCCACCGGCACATAGCCCAATCGTTCGAGAAGCAGCACCATGATCAGGACGAGGAAAATCACCCCCAGAAAGGCTGCAAATTGTTTGCCGCTTGGGAAGGTGAATGTCGCCTTGCCAACCAACAACTGGATCAGTCCCAGCCCAACAAACATCCAGGCGGCGACTTGCGGAAACATCGCCGGATAGGGCATGGCGTTTTGCACCATACGCACATTGGCGGGGATACCGTATAGTAATAGGAAACCGCCGAAAGCCACGGCGATTCCCCCTATGATGCGGTCTAATGTCATGTACGGACCCTAGACCTAGTTATTGCGCGCGGCAAAAATTGCCTGATATTCGGCAGCTTGGTTTTGGATAAACTCAACGGCACCTGCACTGCCCAGATTGGCTGGGGTTGTGTTGAAATTAGCCATCAACTCAGTGTAGGCATCCGAAGCTGTGGCCTCGGCAATAGCGCCTTCAAGACAGGTCTGGATCGCCGGATCGACACCTTTTGGCAGCACAAACAACACGTAAGCACCGGCGGTCACATTAACGCCACTCTCAATGGTGGTCATCGTATCGGGCGCATAAGACACTCGCTCGGAAACCAGCGTTGACAGCTGTTTCATATTGCCAGCTTCGATCTGCTGGATATGCTGCGAGCCTTGGATTGTCGCATCAACATGGCCACCAAGGGCGCTTTGCAGCGCGTCTGCGGCACCGTTGCCGGGCACAGGTATTAAGTTCACATCATAATGTTCGGCGATACGTTGCACAGCAATCTCAATGGCGATTGCCGAGGTAGAAACCGTGGCGCGGCCATTTTCGCGGGCGAAATCAATGAACTCTTCTAGCGTGCTATAGGGCGCGTCTGCGAGGGCGACGAGGCCGAAGGTCACAGCCATAGCCGTGCCCGGATAGTCGAAGCTTTCCCATGTAAAATCAATGCCTTCATTGGCATATGGGTCAAGCGTGACAGTGTTGGTTGAGCCGACACCGACAGTCAGGCCATCAGCTGCTTCGCCCAAGAGACTGGCCATCATAACACCGCCGCCAGCGCCGGGCTTGTTGCTGACAGGGATGGTCCAGCCCATATTCTCTTCTAGCTGGGTGGCGAGCATGCGGGCAATGGCATCTGTGCCGCCGCCAGCACCGTAAGCCACAACAAAGTCGATTGGGCCAGAAGGATAACCAGCCGGGCATTCAGCCTCGGCAAAAACTGCCATTGGCGTGGCAAAAAGCACTCCGGCAATGGCGATTGGCCGGATGTATTGGTGATGAATGTTCATTCGTTTTCCTCCCAGAAAATGCGTTATTAGCTTTTTGGCGCGCCGCTCTTTTGTCGGGGCACATCCAAATCCATGAACATCAGCGTATCGGCACTGCGCGCTCGAACCAGATTTTATCGTTTTCGTTTCACATTATGAAATGAGCGCGGCGGTGGCGCTACTCATCATCCAAAAAAGTGAACTTAAAGTGGTCATCAGTTTTGCGCACATGGCCCGCAGTAGGGCCGGGAAAATGCGTTGGCAGCAGCAAAGTGCCGTCATCGGCGGCAGCACTCAGCAAAGCCCGGCGCGATTTGGCGGCCATGAGCGGATCCCAGCAAAACGGGGTTGACCAGTCAGGCTCGCGGCACTGCAAAGGGTGGTGCATAAGATCGCCAAGGGCCACGGCCTCAAAGCCGTTTGAGCGGATGCGCACGCAGCAATGGCCGGGCGAATGGCCGGGGGTTGGCTCTAATGCGACATAGTCATCAAGCTGGTAGTGACCATCCACCAACAGCGCTTGGCCCGCCTCAACGATTGGCAGGCAATTGGTCTGCCAAACCCCGTCGCGTTGGCGCGGCGGGACGATGCCTGTATTCGCCACATTTTCCCAATAGGCGTATTCGGTGCGGCTAAAAATATAGGTGGCATTGGCGAAGGTCGGCACCCATTTGCCACCCTCCAGACGGGTGTTCCAGCCAGTATGGTCGATATGCAGGTGGGTGCAGAGCACAAAGTCTATATCTTCAAATGTCAGACCAAGCGCATGAAACCGGTCAAGCCAGGGCCGGGTGGGCCACGTAACGGCATCGGTGAACTTGTCCTCGCCATTGCAGGTGTCTATCAGGATTGTGTGTTTAGGGGTGCGCACAACAAAGCTTTGAAATGCCATAATAATTTGGCCGGTATCGGGGTCGAACAGGAAGGGTTCCATGTCCTGCGCATGGCGCGCGGCAGTCTGGTTACTGGCACCAATAAAGAAGTCTTCAGGGGTTTTGCCGGGGCGCTCAATTTCCAATATCGCCGATATTGTGACGTCTCCAAGTTTGATGTCGCGCATGTTTGTCTCCTTCATTGCCTATGATGACCAATTTTTATGCGGCGACAATCGCTTCTGTTTCACGTAGTGGAAGTGGTGCGATGAATGGCAGATTTTTGTGGCGCAAAAATCAATCAATGCCATCAGAACCAGTGCAGGAGGCTCATGACTATGGCAAAGCAAATTGGGATTATTGGCGTCGGGCTTATGGGTCTTGGCATTGCCTCCAATGTGCAAAGCGCCGGTTGGGCGCTACATTTTCTTGACCATCCGGGCAACCAACCGACGGCTGATTTGGTCAGCGGTGGGGCAATTTCGCATGACACGGCCCAAGAGCTAACGCGCGCCTGCGACACTATTATACTATGCGTGACCGGTGCGCCGCAGGTTACCAATGTCATGACCAGCGACAGCGGTGTTTTGGCGGGCATGAGCGCCGGCAAAACGGTGGTTGATTGCTCAACATCACTGCCAAAAACCACTGAGACCATAGCGCAGTTGGTGCGCGAGACCGGCGGACGCTACATTGATGCGCCAATGACGCGGACCCCCAAAGAGGCCGCCGAGGGGCGGCTCAACCTGATCGTCGGCGGGGCCGCCGAAGACCTAGCAGCTCAGAGGCCGCTGCTTGAAAGCTTTGCTGAAAATATTGCCCATGCGGGCGATGTCGGCGCTGGCCATGCGATGAAACTCTTGCATAATTTCGTCTCACTAGGGTTTGCGGCGGTGCTGGCAGAGGCGGCAGCAGTGGCGCGCAAATCTGGCGTTGAAGGTGCTGTGTTTCAAGACATATTGGCCAAGGGCGGCGGCGCAGGCGTGGTGCTTGACCGGATGAGCCCGTTCATTACCGGCGATGATTGCGGCGGCTTTCGGTTTACATTATCCAACAGCGACAAGGACATAGGCTACTACCGCGAAATGGCGGCACAGGCGGGTGGGGCGCATGGATTGGCAGATGCTGTTGGGACAGTGTTTGGCGACATGGTGGCAGACGGGCAGGGCGACAAATTTATGCCAGAGCTGATTGCGCTTTTGCAAAACAAGTAGGGCAGTCGGTTTCAAAGGGTGAAATTGATGCCAGCGTTGCTTTTACCGCAAGCTTAACCGGGCTGAAATGGGCAAATTTTGCGCAAAGGAGCCGCCGCTCATGTCAAAACCGCTCGCGCCTTTGATAGATTCGCACTTACATATCTGGACCAAAGATATGCCGCTGACCGATACGGCATGGCATGCGCCCCCTGATGCGCCGCTTGAGCAATGTTTGCAGCAACTTGATGAGAACGGCGTAATGTTTGCCGTGATCGCCGGGGCAAGCATTCATGGTCAATACGCCGATTATACCCGCCGCGCACTCAAGCAGCACCGCCGCCTGCGGGCCACGGCGGTGCTCAGCCCGCGCACTGATATCAGGCAGATGGAACAGATGAAACAAGAGGGTTTTGTGGGCGTGCGGCTGATGCGCTCTATGCACGGTGATGTGCCAGAGCTGGACGGCGATTACCGGATGTATTTGCGCCGTGTGGCTGACCTTGATTGGCATGTTCACCTGGTTGATCTGCCCGAACGCACAGCGCAGTCAATAGCCGTGATAGAGGCGTCAGGGGCCAAGCTGGTTATTGACCATATGGGGCATTTGGAGGCTGAAGACGGTATAAATAACCCAGGCTTTAAGGCTATATTGGCGGCAATTGAGCGCGGTAATACCTGGGTCAAAATATCGGGCCGGTTTCGCTTTGATCCTCCGTGTAGCGCTGACAAATATGCCAAAGCATTGCTGAGCGTCGCCGGAACAGAGCGGCTATTATGGGGCAGCGATTGGCCCTTTGCCGGGTTTGAAAACAGTGTAACTTACCGCGATACGCTCGAGGAATTTCATCATTATGTCGATGATGCCAAAATGCGACATGAGATCGATCAGACTGGGTTGAAGCTCTATTTTGGCTAGTCTTGCGGCGTATTTTCTTCATTTCTGCTAGTGAAATTACCCGCGCTAGCGCTTGGGATTTGCCGCCCAAAGGCAGAAAACTGAACCAAATGAGAAGGAGCTTCACATGGCCGCATCCAATGACAAGGTTATCATCACCTGTGCTATTACCGGCGCAATTCACACGCCGACAATGTCGCCCGCTTTGCCGGTGACACCGGCGCAGATTGCCGCTGAAGCGGTGGGTGCTGCTGAGGCTGGCGCGTCAATTTTGCACCTGCATGCGCGCGACCCACAGACCGGCGAGCCGACGCCCGATCCTGATGTTTACATGCAGTTTTTGCCGCAGATCAAAGCGGCCACAGATGCGGTGGTCAACATTACCACAGGCGGCGGGCTGACGATGAGCGTTGAGGAGCGCTTGGCCGCGCCGCGCCGGGCCAAACCAGAGATGTGTTCGCTCAATATGGGCTCGATGAACTTTGCCATTCATCAGCTGGCTGACCGTCATTCTGACTGGCAGCAGCCATGGGAAGAGCCCTATCTGCGCCGCACTGACGACCATATTTTTCGCAATACGTTTCGTGATATTGACTATATTCTGGCCGAGATGGGCGAAGGCCATGGCACGCGGTTTGAGCATGAATGCTATGATGTTGGCCACCTGTATAACCTCGCGCATTTTGTTGATCGCGGGGTGATCAAACCACCGTTTTTCATCCAAATGATCTTTGGCATTATGGGCGGCATTGGCACCGATGTGGCCAATCTTATGCACATGAAAATGATCGCAGATAAGCTGTTTGGCGACAATTACCGCTGGTCGGTTTTGGCCGCCGGTCGCCACCAGATGCCGTTTGCCACGCAGTCGGCGTCGATGGGCGGTAATGTGCGGGTTGGGCTGGAAGACAGCCTGTTCATTGGGCGGCGCGAGCTGGCCACAAGCAATGCCCAGCAGGTGACCAAGATCCGCACCATTGTTGAAGAGCTGGGCCACACGATTGCCACCCCTGATGAAGCCCGCAAAATGCTGGCGCTTAAGGGCGCAGATAATGTTGGATTTTAGGGGGAAAATGCTATGAAAATGTTTGATCTGAGCGGCAAAGTGGCGCTGGTAACCGGCGGGAATGGCGGCATTGGGCTAGGCATGGCGCTGGGGCTGGCCGAGGCCGGGGCGCAGATTGCGGTTGTCGGGCGCAACCCTGATAAGCTGAAAGCGGCGGTGGCGGAGATCGAAGGTATTGGCGCCAAAGCCACTGCTTACACCTGTGATTTGCGTGATGCCGATGCTTGCAAAGCACTGGTGCCGCAGGTGGTCACCGATATGGGCCGCATTGATATTTTGGTCAACAATTCAGGCATCAATTACCGCAAACAGCCGCAAGATTTTACGCTGGAGGAATGGCATGATGTGATGGACACCAACCTGACGGCGGCGTTCTTGCTGTCGCAGGCGGTTTATCCGTATTTCCTTGAGCAAGGCGGCGGCAAGATCATTAATGTAGCCTCCATTGCCGCGTTCATGGGCAGCCCGGTTGCTGTGGCCTATGCGCCGTCCAAAGGCGGGATTGTTCAGCTTGGCAAGGCGCTGGCCGTGGCTTGGGCCAAGGACAATATCCAGATCAATTCAGTGCTGCCGGGCTGGATTAACACCCCGCTTTCTGTGCAATCGCGCAAAGATATTCCGGGTCTTGAAGAGATGGTTATTGGCCGCACCCCTGCCGGGGTTTGGGGCCAGCCAGCAGACTTTGCCGGCGCGGCGGTCTATCTTGCCAGTGCGGCGTCTAACTTTGTGAATGGCGCGTCGCTGGTGATAGACGGGGCCTATTCGTCAAAGGCATAATATTTTGATCTGACCGGGGGACCGGTCAGATCTTTGACAGGACGCGCAGTAGGCTGACCAGCCCAACAGCACCGCTGATTTTGAGCGTTGCAGCAAAACCAATCCAATCAAACATGAAGCCGAGGGTCATTGCCCCGGCAGCGGCAGCACCCATTGCGGTCATGGTCCACAGGCTCATAATCCGGCCGCGCAGGTCGTCGGCAAGGTCCATCTGCACGGCGGTTTGCAGAGTGATAGCGGTCATTGTCGTGCAAAAAGCAAGGCAGGAGATCAGGAACATGGTCAGATTCCAAGAGGTGGTCAGACCGAGGACTGGGATAAGGGCGACGCCAATACTTGATGAGAAGAAGGTCAGGCGCGGGATATGACCTGCTTGTTGTGCTGGGATAAGTGTTTTGGCGATACCGGCCAAGAGCGCACCAAACCCAGCGCTTGAGAGCAACAGACCGAGGCCGACAGGGCCCTTCGTGAACACACCATCGGCGATGACCGGCAGCACTTCGAGCACCCCGCGCACGACAAAGGCAACGATGCCGGTCATGATCAGCGCATTGGCGATCAGGCGGACTTTGGCGACATGGCGCATGCCGGTACGCATGGCATCGATGAAGGGTTCGCGTTCGGCTGCGGGGGCAATGGTCTGACGTGGGCGCAACACGGCGAGGGCCGCAATAAACGGGATGTAGAATAGAATTTGGCAGAGCAGACTGCCGGTGATGCCCCAGCGGGTGATCAGCCAACCGCCCAAAACCGGGCCGGTCATCCGGGCAAGGTTGAACAGGATGGCCACGGTTGAGATCACAGTGCCAATGGCGGCTTTGTCAACCAGACGCGGGGCCAGTGACATGCGAATGGGGTGATGGGCTGAGGCGACGATACCCAAGAGCAGTGACAGGGTGATGAGGCCGACTTTGCCGAGCAAGTCTAGCTGGACACAGAGCAACAATAGCCCAGTAAAGACCAGCATCAGCGATTGTGTCGTTACGGCGGCCATGTGAACCCGCACGCGGTCAACCAACACGCCAAAGAACGGGCCGGTGACCAGCGTTGGCATGAAGTTTATGAAGGATACAGTGCCAACAAAACTGGCAGAGTTGGTCATGTCCCATGCGATCCAGCCAATGGTCATGCGCTGCATCCACAACGCATGCAACCCAAAGAATTTTCCGGCAATGTAGATTTGAAATGATCGGTAGCTAAGCGCGTGACGGGCCAATGGCTGAGAGCCTTTTATTGAATTTTGCCAGTTCAGCAGCGTGCCGCCGGCATAGTGCACCGTGATGCTGGGCATGTCGGGTAGCGGCTATTTTACCTCGTTTATCACGAAGTCGGAGTGCGAGAAGACCCACGGGTGAGCCAAGTTTGCGCCACCCCCTCAGCCCCGGCCTGATGCGCCATATGAGCGGCAATTACTGATTTTGTGGCATGGCGGTTCGAAAGGTTATTCACACGGGGCATCCGATCTCTTCGGGTTACTATTTGATCTGTGGCAGGCCGATTGCAGGCGTTCTTCGGGGCCATTGCTACAGCTGTTTATGATGGGCGGCAGGGCGGGCAGAGCCAGCCTTAACAATTGCAATTTCGTATACTGAAACAGTCAGCCATCCGATCGAATCATTTCATTGAGTGAAACCCGTGAAAGGAATTCGGCCGCTATACTGGGCCGAGAACAGGCCGAAACCACTGAATTCTTACGTCTTTGGCGGTAAAAGTCGGGTAGGCGCGGTTTTGCCCTGCCTGATCAAAGCTGTATTTTGAATAGAAAGGATCGGGCTTACGTGTATCATCTTGTCAGGGTCAATGATCGCCAAGACCTTACCTTTGGGAGGGGTTGTGATGAACGTGCAGACAGGGAAGTCATCCGCAGATTGGAAGCCGGTTGGCCCAGCAAAAACAACAGCGACCAAGACCAGCCATTGCCGAGCAAACTCGCGGCGCGGGCAAACTGACCC
>JAESRD010000095.1 GCA_016764835.1 Paracoccaceae bacterium
ATCCCGCCGCTGTCCGGCAACCGAAACATGGTGTTCCTGCATCGCCTGTAGCAACGCAGATTGCGTGCGTGGGCTGGCGCGATTGATCTCGTCCGCCATCAGAAGCTGGCAAAAAATCGGGCCTTCGATAAACCGAAATGCGCGGGTACCGTCGTCTGCTGTTTCCAGAACTTCGGCCCCCAGAATATCGGCTGGCATCAGGTCTGGCGTGAACTGAATGCGGCCGCCATTGAGGCCCATAACAGTAGACAGGGTTTCAACCAGCCGGGTTTTGCCCAGACCGGGCAGACCGACCAGCAAAGCGTGGCCACCGCAGATCAGGGTGACAAGATTAAGGTCGACGACCTTTTCTTGGCCAATGAACCGGCGGGCAATAGAACTGCGGGCCTGTAAGAGCTTTTCTGACAGGTTTTCGATATCTTCGACAAGATCAGGCGCTTGGGTCATGACTTTATTCTCTGCCTCAATTACTTTGTGCCAATAAACCAGATATTGCGGCGGGTGGACATGGCCAAGACAAAGAACAGTGATCACAAAGAGATTTCGGCGGAATCTCTCGTAGTGAGTGCGCGTGCGGCGGGCGCAGATGGCCTGCCGCCGGTGCATTTGTGGAACCCGCCCTATTGCGGTGCACTCGATATGCGCATTGCCCGCGACGGCACGTGGTTCTACCTCGGCACGCCGATTGGGCGGCCAGAGCTGGTGCGGCTGTTCTCGACCATTTTGCGCAAGGATGGCGACGACTACTTCCTTGTCACCCCGGTGGAGAAGGTTGGCATCACCGTGGATGATGCGCCTTTCGTGGCGGTGGACTTTGAGCCGGTGGAGCAAGGTCTTGAATTTGTTACCAATGTTGGCGACAAAGCTCTGGCCGGGCCTGACCATCCGATACGGGTTGTGCTGGACCCAGAGACCGGCGAACCCGCGCCTTATATCCTGATCCGTAGCAATTTGGAGGCGTTGATCGACCGCAAGAGCTTCTACCGGTTGGTTGAGATTGGCGAGACTGAAATGCTGGACGGCAAGCCGTGGTTTGGCATTCGCTCTGGCGGGGTGTTCTTTGGCTTTATTGCGGCAGATGAGCTGCCAGACGAAGGCCAAGTGTGAGCAATATTTGCTTTTATGCGGCGGCTGCGCCGATCTCTCGGCAAAAGAAATGGTCACATTTTGGGGCGCTTTGCCAAAATTCTCGGTCAAGCTGACTTTTTTGGCTGAGTTTGCGCCAAAAACGGTGGGGTCGTGCTGAAAAGGCTTCTCTGGCGCGGGAGATTACGCCAGAGAAGCCCTCAGGTATCAGGCTCTAATTGCCCGAAAGGCTGCGCGAAAGCCGCATGATCTGCACGGCCTCGTTGCGATAGCCAAACGGGTCTGCGCCGCGGTTCTGCGCCGCCAGCTCAATCGCCTCATCCCAACCCCAATCGCCCAGATAGGTGGAGCCGCGCAGCAACTGACCAAAGCCTGCAATTGCGGCGGCAAATTGTGCCTCTCGGTCGATCGTGCTGCGGGCTAGGTCTTGGGCGATCGGCACTTCAATCAACTGGCTGACATCTTCACCGGGGGCTTTATAACGCAAGCGCAGGAAGCCCAGCTCTGTGCTGCCCTCAGCCGCTGCCTCATCGGTGCCATAGCGCAAAGGGTCGGTCAGCCGGGCCGGACTATCGGTCGGCGTGATCTCGTAGATCGCAGTCACAGAATGGCCGGCGCCCAACTCGCCCGCATCAACTGCATCATTGTTAAAGTCTTCGCGGCGCAAGGCCCGGGTCTCGTAGCCGATAAGCCGATATTCGACGACCATGGCCGGGTTAAATTCGACCTGAATTTTGACATCACCGGCAATGGTGAACAGCGCGCCGGTGAGCTGGTCTACCAGCACCTTTTGCGCCTCGGCAAGCGTGTCAATATGGGCCGCAATGCCGTTGCCGTTTTGGGCGAGGGCCTGCATGGTTGCGTCATCTAGGTTGCCACGGCCAAAGCCGAGAACCGAGAGGTAAACCCCTGTTTCTCTTTTCTTTTCAATGAATGCCGTCAGCTCGTCAATGCCGCTGAGCCCGACATTAAAGTCGCCATCAGTGGCCAACAACACGCGGCCAACTTCGCCGTCTTCAGCCATTTGGTTGGCTATTGCATAGGCCTGTTCCAGACCGCCTTGGCCATTGGTCGAGCCGCCTGCGCCGAGCGAAGCCAGCGCGCGAGTGATCGCGGTACGGTCAGAGGCCGGGGTTGGCGGCAGGACCAGCCCGGCGCTGCCTGCATATTCGACAATCGCCACCTCATCTTCGGGGCGCAGCTGGTCGAGCATCAGCCGGAAACTTTGCACCAAGAGCGGCAGTTTGTCTGCCGATGACATGGAGCCGGATGTATCAATCAGGAACACGAGGTTCAGCGGCGGGCGGTTCTCAACCTCGGGCATGGTGCCTTGCAGGGCGATATGCAGCAGCTGAGTGTCAGAGTTCCACGGGGTTTCAAACACGTTGATCGTTGGCAAGAACGGTGCATCGCCCGGCTCTGGGGCGGCGTAATCATAGGGGAAATAGTTGATCATTTCTTCGATGCGCACGGCCTCGGGCGGCGGCAGCTGGCCTGCCATGATTGAGGAGCGCACGACAGCATAGGAGGCGGTATCGACATCAATCGAGAAGGTCGAGACCGGGGTTTCGGCGGTGATTTGCAATGGGCTTGATGGCTCGTTGGCGAAGGCCTCTGTGTTGGGCGCGGCGCTGGTTGCAGCAAAGCCATCATCTGTGGCCACGCCGCCAAGCGTGCCTTGGCCGATGACCATTGCCTCGGGCATGGGGGCTGCGCGCGCTGGTGCAATTAATGGCTCGACAATGTTGTTTTGTGCCACACGAGGGCGCGCTTGGGGTGCTTCAACGGCGTAGGACAAGCCGCTATCGGCAAGGGACATTTCCAGCTCACTGGCGGGAGCGACGGCTTCTGGTTCTGCCTGCGGGCTGGCTTGCGCTGTGCTGTTAAAAGTGGCCGGGTTGGGCGGCGCGCTGGGCGCGACGGTGC
>JAESRD010000005.1 GCA_016764835.1 Paracoccaceae bacterium
AGGCGCAGATGCAGGGGGCGCACCTCGGGGAGGCGCAGTTGGACCAAAACACCTCTCTTAAAGCTGCTACTCTGCAAGGTGCAGCTTTAAGAGAGTTGAATTATACTGACATAACCCAAATAGCTG
Organism: Paracoccaceae bacterium; assembly: GCA_016764835.1. The sequence goes on from JAESRD010000005.1 coordinate 127, forward strand.
AACATCTCCCTACAATGTTTGGCGACGCCTCCGTCATCCGCCCCATCGTCAACAACACATGCGCGCCCAAACCCGCCCACTGGCCCGACCACGAACTTGACGATGATGATTTCAACACCGAATGGGAAAAGTGGCAAGCCGACCCAGACAATTACACCCCGCCCCCAAAACCAGCCGCCTAACCAGCCGCCAAAAACCCCTTCAAAATCTTCGCCCCATCAGGCATAGACCCCACACACATAACCAAAGGGACGAGACCCATGCATGACATCCGCACAATCCGCGACAACCCTGCCGCCTTCGACGCGGCCCTGGGCCGCAGGGGCATGTCACCAGTCTCGCCCGCCATTTTGGCGCTAGATACCGCGCGCCGCGCCAAAATCCTCGCCGCCGAGACCGCCCAAGCCGAGCAAAAGCGCGCCGCCAAAGAAGTCGGTGCCGCCAAGGCCAAGGGCGACGACGCCGCGTTCAACCGTCTGCGCGCACTGGTAGCTGACAAAAAGGCCGAGACCGCCCGCCTCCAAGACGAGGCCAAAGCCGAAGACGCCGCCCTGACAGAAATGCTCATGGCCATTCCAAACCTGCCCGACGCCACCATCCCCGATGGCAGCACTGAAGATGACAATGTCGAAATTCACCGCCACGGCAACCCGCGCAATTACTCATTCACTCCGGTCGAACATTTCGAAATCCCAGCTATAAAACCCGGCATGGACTTTGAAGCCGGCGCCCGCCTCTCCGGCGCGCGTTTCGTCGTCCTCTCGGGTGCCACCGCCCGCCTGCACCGCGCGCTGGGCCAGTTCATGCTCGACACCCATGTCGAAGAGCACGGCCTAACCGAGACCATCACCCCCGTGCTGGTCCGCGAAGAAATGATGTACGGCACCGGCCAGCTGCCCAAGTTCGGCGAAGACAGCTACCAAACCACCAATGGCTGGTGGCTGATCCCCACCGCCGAAGTGACGCTGACCAACCTCGTCAATGGCCAAACCCTCGACGAGACCGCCCTGCCGCGCCGCCACTGCGCCCTGACCCAGTGCTTTCGCTCCGAGGCAGGCTCCGCTGGCCGCGACACGTCAGGCATGTTGCGCCAACACCAGTTTGAAAAGGTCGAAATGGTCTCGATCACCAAGCCAGAAGACAGCCCAGCCGAGCACCTGCGCATGACCACCTGCGCCCAAAACATCCTAGAAGCCCTAGAGCTGCCCTACCGCACAATCGTGCTGTGCACCGGCGATCTCGGCGCAGGCATGCGCAAAACCCACGATATCGAAGTCTGGCTCCCCGGCCAAAACGCTTTTCGCGAAATCTCGTCAATATCGGTCGCCGGAGACTACCAGGCCCGCCGGATGAACGCCCGCTACAAGCCAGCAGCAGGCGGCAAACCCGAATATGTGCATACGCTCAATGGCTCCGGCCTCGCTGTGGGGCGCACGCTGATCGCCGTGGTTGAGAACGGCCAGCAAGAAGACGGCTCTGTCACCCTGCCAAAAGCCCTGCACCCCTATCTGCGCGGTGCCACACATATCAAACCAGACGGCACCCTAGCCTAACAAAGCCGCCATCACCTTCGCCAATGTCTTGGGCCGATACCGCTTATCGGCCCGAACCCGCGCGCGCGCCGCATCAGACACGTGCCGCGCCGCCTCAGGCCCCTCCCTGTCTTGCGTCCGCAACGCCACTAGCCGCGCCCAAACACCGGGGTCTGACTTGTTGTTCAGCGCCGCGCTCAGCTTCTCTTCCGCCGCAACCTCGGCCAATATCTCGGGCCGCAGATCAAGCCCCGCCCTCTGCGCGCCTTGCGCAATCCACGCAAAACTATAGGCCGACAGCCCCTTCAGATCACCGCCGCCACCAACCGAGCCGTGATTGCCGGCAAACCATTCCTCGCGGTAGGGCAAATGCTCACGCGGTATTCCACCCAGCGGATCACCCGGCGCGAGGCCCAGCGCCAGACGGTTCAACTTTCCCAAATTCGCCCATAAAGCTGGCGGAAATGTCCGGCGCCGCTCATCAACCGCCACAGCATGGCGGGCCGATGCCACCGAGCGCGACAAAACAGCGTCGTGAAACTGGTAGCCAGAGTTAAACAAAGGGGCCACGGCCCAATAGCCCGGTACGCCCAGCGCCCCTACAGTATCCCACACGCCCAGATAGGATACCTTGAGCTGAACACACATGCCCGGCGCATGCTTCATCCGCCAGTCCCATTCCTCTGGGCTGGTCACCGTATAAGGCGCAAACTCGGCCCGAAACCGGTAGCTCTCAACATCATAAGGCCGCGTCCCGGCTTGGCGCGAGCGGTAGCGCGCCACAGCCTCACCAATGCGGGCCAAGTTCTCGCGCGGTGGTATCCCGCAAGACCGGATCAGCCCAGCCAGCGAGCGCGCCGTGTAAGCCCCGCGCGAAAAGCCAGTGATATAAATCTCATCACCCGGCTCATAGCAAAACGCCAAAGCCCGGTAGGCATCCTCAATATTCTCAATCAGCCCCCAGCCCAACGCCCCACCAGTAAACCGGTCAAGCATCCGCGCCGCCAAGCTTGATCCGCGCCCAGTGCCAACGCCCATGACATAGAAAACCTGTTGCGAGACCCCGTCTTGCGCCGTCAGCCGCACGGCCTGCGCCAAGCGCACAACATTGGTCGGATGCTCTGCCTCCGCCCGGTTCCACGTGCCGTCACAAAATATAGCTATCCGCTTCATCGCCGCTCCCCCTAAGGGGGCAAGCATCGCGACCATAGACGGATTGCACAAGACTGGAATACCCGGCCCTGTGCCCGCCTGATGACCGGCTAAGCGACCGCTGCTAGGCTAAGTGCCCGGCTTCTTCAGGTGCTTGCGTAGCTTTGATGGCTGCGACTTGCGCTTGCCCTTAAACGGGTTGGTGTCGCCCTGCCCGCGCAAAGTCAGCCGTATCGGCGTGCCCGGCATGTCAAAATCCTCGCGCAATCCGTTGACCAAATAGCGCGTATAGCTGGCAGGCACCGCATCAGGGAACGACGTCATCACCACAAAGTTTGGCGGCCGGGTTTTGACCTGCGTTATGTAGCGCATCTTAATCCGTTTGCCGCCCGGTGCTGGTGGCGGATGCGCCTCCAGCATGCCGGTCATCCAGCGGTTGAGCTGGGCCGTGGTCACGCGCCGGTTCCAAACCTCATGCGCCTTCATGATCGCCTCTTGCAGCCGGTCAACACCGCGCCCGGTTTTGGCCGAAACCGTCACCAATGGCGCGCCGCGTAGCTGCGGCAACAGCCTGCCAAAACTCTCGCGCAGATCGCGCAGCTTGGCCTGCTTCTCGTTCTCAAGATCCCACTTATTGACCGCAATGACCACAGCGCGGCCCTCGCGCTCGGCAAGGTCAGCAATCCGCAGATCTTGCTGCTCAAACGGGATATCCACATCCAGCAGCACCACGACCACCTCTGAGAACCTCACCGCCCGCAGCCCGTCCGACACAGAGAGCTTCTCTAGCTTCTCGTCAATCTTGGCCTTTTGCGCATGCCCGCCGTGTCAAAAATCCGCATTGGCACGCCCTCCCACTCGAAGGGCACCGATATAGCGTCGCGGGTAATCCCGGGCTCGGGGCCGGTGAGCAGACGTTCTTCGCCAATGATCTGGTTGATCAGCGTTGATTTACCGGCATTGGGCCGCCCAACCACTGCAATCTGCAAGGGGCGGGCTTTTGTTGGCTTGCGCGGCGCATCCTCGTCTTCGTCGCTGACCTCAACATCCGTATCCGGCTCGTCTTTGCGGTTTTCAAACTTCTCGGCGATCGGCATCAGCATTGACAGCAGCTCGCTCATGCCCTCGCCGTGCTCAGCTGACAGCGCCAACGGCTCGCCCAAACCCAGCGAATATGCTTCAAGCAAACCGGCCTCAGCCGCCCGGCCCTCGGCCTTATTCGCGCCCAAGATCACATGGGCTGACTTCTTGCGCAAAATCGAGGCAAAGACCTCGTCGGCTGGCAGCACACCGGCGCGGGCATCTATCAAGAACAGGCAGATATCGGCCATGCCAACCGCGCGCTCTGTCAGCTGGCGCATGCGGCCTTGCAGACTTTCATCTGTGGCCTCTTCAAGTCCAGCCGTATCAATAACGGTAAAGCGCAGCTGGCCCAGCCGGGCAGCGCCTTCGCGCAAGTCACGCGTTACCCCCGGCTGGTCATCGACCAAAGCCAGACGTTTACCGACGAGGCGGTTGAACAAAGTAGATTTACCGACATTGGGCCGGCCGACGATGGCAAGTGTAAACGACATTTCGTATTTTTCCCGGGATCAAGGCCCGGCTGTTACACGATATGGCGGCTAACGCAAAGCGGCAAGTTGGCCGTTCTCAAGGATGATGTACAAAACATTGCCCGCAACCACCGGCAAACTGGCAGCACCAGCGGGCAAAACCACATCGCCAAGCGACGCGCCAGAGACCGGATCAAACTGCCGCAGCAGCCCATCTGATGAGCCGACGATCAGCCGCCCGCCCGCCAGAATTGGCCCAAAATGCACATAACGGGTGTGTTGGCGCCAGTTGGCTTCTTGCTCAAATACCGGCAGCTGAACATGCCATGTAATGCTGCCATCACTGGCATTTAGCCTAATTAACTCATTGATATCATTGACAAGAAACAAAGACCCGGCCTCAACCCATATCGGGCTTGTCGCCCCGGTAACGGCCGTCCATAGCCGCTCACCATCAGCCAAACGCAGCGCCGCCACCCGGCCAGATACATTGCCCACATAAATCACATTGCCGTCAATTACCGGGTCCGCGCCAATATCATTGGCCGCCACAGAGACCGCTTCACCAACCCGGTTGCCGGCAATAATGCTCGACCAGCGCCGCAATCCGCCCTGCGGAAACGCGCCGAGAACTTCACCCGACGGAAACGGAAAAATTGCAATATCTCCGCTAACAGCCACGCCAGCACCGCCCGCGACGTTTGACGCCGACGGTGTGCCATCGCTCTGCCATTTGATCCGCCCGGTCTCTGCCTCAAGCGCCCAGGCCCGACTATCGCGCGAAACCACGAAAACCAGCCCGTCTGAAACCGTGGGCGCCGCACTGCCCGGCGCGTTCAGGTCTTGGCTCCAAATCTCGGCCCCGGTGACGGCGTTTAGCGCCGTGATCCGGCCAAAGCCGGTGGTGACAAACAAGGTGCCGTCCTGCGCCGCCATGCCGCCGCCCGACGCGTCAGACGCGCCGTCGCCAGCTGGGGTGAGGTCATGGCTCCACAACAGCTCACCAGCGGTGGAAACAGCTGAAACCTGCGCCGCCGAATCGAGGGTAAACACCCGCCCATCAAGCACGATAGGGTCGGCCGTAATGCGGTGGCGGCGGTTATTGCCCGCGCCAATATCTTGGGTGAAGGCCAGTGTCAGGTTGGCCGCCAAGGCCGGATGTGGCAGCCGGTGCTGGGCATTGCCACCCCGGTGGGTCCAGTCAGCGTTGACCCGCGGCGCAGGCAATGCCAAAGCTGGCGCTTGGTTTTCAACAACCATCGCTGGGCGCACGTCAATCCGCTCGCCCGGCAAGATCACATCATTGGCCCCGCCGCAGCCGGTCAGCACAGCAAGCGCCAAGCCGAGCCTGAACATGTTCGTTGTTTTGCCTGCCATTTACAGCCACCCCCTGCCCGTAAGTCTTAACTGTGTCGCACCCGCGCGACACCAACATATTGGCCATGTGGCTACATATTGGCCATATGGCGCGCAATAGTCGAGCGCCAAGCTTGGCCGGTCACTCAGCCAGCTCGCCACCCAAAGCCACCGTCAGGTTGGTCGCACGTTCGCGCAAGCCACCTTGCAGTTCTGCATCTTCAAGAATAGTCGCCAGCTGCGCGAGCACAGCCGCAGTATCGCCAGCCCGCAGATACGAATAAGCGATCTGTTCTTGCGCCAATAGCCGGAACGGCGCGCCAGCGGCTGCCAGCGCTTCCAACCCGGAGCGCAGCTCATCTTCGGGCAAAATCTCAGCGCGAATGATCAGCGCTTTTAGCTGGGCCATTTCGCGGTAAATACTGTCGATATCCTGGTTCGCCGCCAGCGTATCAAGCCGGGCCGCCGCGGCCTCATTGTCGCCCATGGCCAGCTCTTCAGATGAAGCCAACAGCGCGGGTAGCAAAATAGCCGTGTCGGCGTCAGCCACCGCATCAAGAGCGGCAATCCGTGCCTCGGGCTCCGCATGCTCCATGGCACTGAGCAACAGGTCACCGCGCAGCTGCGCCATTTCCTGAATATTGACAGCGCGCCATTCGCGCCAAGCCGCGCCACCAACCAGCAGCAACACTGCCAGCACAGCAATCCAACCATAGCGACGCATATAATGCGCCATCTGGTCTTTTCTCAGCTCTTCGCTGACCTCTTCGACAAAGCCGTCGCTATTGCTCACGCCTTATTCCCTTCAATTCCGCACCGTAAGAAGCGTTTTTCAGAACACTTCTGTATCCTCCTTAACGCATGCATTTACTGCGGTACAAGGTCTCGCGCATTTGCGGGCGGTTCATTGCGCGGTTTGGCCCAAGCTCAGCGCATTATACGCCAGTTATTGCGCCGCCACCGCGCTGCCTTCATCCGCCTGTCTGTGCCACAAAGTAGCATAGCGCCCGCCCTGTGCCAGCAGGCTGTCATGCGTGCCGCGCTCAACCACGATCCCGGCCTCAAGCACCACAATCAGATCAGCGTCAGCGATAGTTGACAGCCGGTGGGCAATGGTAAGGACCGTGCGCCCCCGCCCCATTGCCGCCAGCTCGGCCTGAATTTCCATCTCGGTTTCAGTGTCGAGCGCACTTGTCGCCTCGTCGAGCAACAAGATCGGTGGATCTTTGAGCAAGGTGCGGGCAATGCCAACGCGCTGCTTTTCGCCGCCAGACAGCTTCAGCCCGCGCTCACCAACTGTGGTGTCATACCCGTCAGGCAGGCTGGAAATAAAGTCATGGATCTTGGCCGCCTTGGCCACGGTTTCAATCTCGTCTTGGGTCGCACCCTCGCGGCCATAAGCAATATTGTAACGCACAGTGTCGCTGAACAGCACGGTGTCTTGCGGCACCACGCCAATCGCCTTGTGCAGGCTGGCCTGCGACACATCGCGAATATCCTGCCCGTCGATTTTGAGCGTCCCTGCGCCGATATCATAGAACCGGAAGAGCAGCCGTCCAATGGTCGACTTACCCGAGCCGGATGAGCCAACAATGGCGATCCTCTGCCCCGGCTGCGCGACAATACTGACACCCTTGAGAATGGCCCGCTCAGGATCATAGCCAAAGTGCACATCATCCAGCTCAACCTTGCCACCGGTCACCACCAGATCAGGCGCATCTTTCTTGTCCGACACTTCGGCAGGCTGGTCGAGCAGCAAAAACATCTCGCCCATATCAATCAGCGCCTGGCGGATTTCGCGGTAAACCGAGCCGAGGAAATTCAGCGGCAGGGTGATCTGGATCATATAGG
>JAESRD010000096.1 GCA_016764835.1 Paracoccaceae bacterium
GCCGGCTTTGGCCGCGCCATCATTGTTGACCGCAGAGCCTTTGATCACGGCCCAAATATGGTCGCCGTCGGCGATTGCGTCTTCCAAGCGGCGCAGCACGACCACGCCCGCGCCCGAGCCAAAGACAGTGCCCTCGGCGCGGTGGTCAAATGCGTGGCATGCGCCATCGGGCGACAGAACTTCGCCGGGCTTGTACTGGTAGCCTCGGTTTTGCGGCAGCTCGATAGTCACGCCGCCCGCCAACGCCATGTCGCATTCGCCGTTAAGCAGCGATTGCGCCGCGTAGTGCACGGCGACAAGCGAGGTTGAACAGGCGGTTTGCACGCTAATGCTCGGGCCTTTGAGGTCAAGAATATGGCTCAGCCGGGTTGCGAGAAAGTCTTTGTCATTGCCGGTATGGCGCAGCAGGAACATGCCCGTATCGGCGACGAGGCCGGGATTGGAGCAAATATTAAAGTAGAAATAGCTGCCCATGCCGCAGCCAGCATAAACGCCAACTGGGCCGTCAAAGTTCTCGGGCATATGGCCTGCATTTTCCAGCGCCTCCCATGAGACCTCTAGAAACTGGCGGTGCTGCGGGTCCATGATCGCGGCGTCTTTGGGCGAAAAGCCAAAGAACTCAGCGTCAAACTGGTCAAACCCCTCAAGCGGGGCAGCGAAGGGCACGTAATCATCGCGGTTCATAATATGCGGGGCTTCACCAGCGGCGCGCAGCTCATCATCGCTCAACCGACGGATAGAGCGAATGCCGCCCTTCAGGTTGGCCCAGTAGTCTTGAATATTGGGAGCACCCGGCAAACGCGCCGCCATGCCAACAATAGCTATGTCATTTTCGCCCATAGCGTCAATTTCCCCGGATACGTCCATGTTCTAAACTCATTACTCACCTGCAACATAGGAGGCATTGTCACGGTATTAAGGCCGTTTTTGGACATTCGTTCCCCGCTAAATAGCGCGTTGCCCCTAAAGCATCTTTACCGCAACACGAGGATGGGGCTGAATTCGCGCCTATCCCGGCACAAAATTGGCCAATGCTGCGATATTTTCCCAGTGTAGCCACAAAAGCGGGGTGCCGAAAATTAGGCCAATTGCCGCAAAGAGCGCATCATGGGCCGGGTCCCAAGCGCCTTCGCGCCGGGCCAGCCAGACCACGACAGGGTAGGCGAGCACATAGGCAGCGCCCTGGCCAAACAGCGCGCCGGGCAGGCCGCCGAGGTTTAGCCCGATCATAATCATGGTGACCATCAGCACAGAGCGCACCAGCGCCAACACAAAGAACCGTTTCGAATCGCCCGAGGCGAGGGCGGCTTGGTCATAGGTCAGCACGATGATCGCCGGGATCTGGACGATGGCAAACAGCACGACGACACCGGCCGAATTGAAATAGCGGTCGTCATACATTAGCTGCACCAGCCAGACGCCGATTAGCGCCAGCAGCAGCGCGCCGAATACCAGCACGGCGCTGGCGCCTATGCGCAGTTTGCGCAGGCGCAGAAAGTTCTCGCGCGAGGCGGCGGGCGGGCTGTCGCGGTAAACCGGGATAAGCACGCGCCGGGTGACGGTGCTGCCGAGCATCAGCGGGAATGAGGCGAGGAAATAGCCGATATTGTAGATGCCAAAATCATGTGTGCTGAGGTAGTTACCGACAATGACTTTGTCGGCCTGCCCGATGGCGAAGCCGCAGAGCGTCGCCAAAAATATCCATTTGCCGAAATGGATCAGCTCATGGGCGGCGGTCGGCTCCCAGCGCAACCTGTTGCGGTGGCCGGGCAAGAACAGGTTGAGGTAGATCAGCCATGCGGCGGCCGTTAGCACGCCAGAGATGACCAGTGCCCAAACTGATTTGAAGATCAGCGCCAGCACGACGCCGATGATTATGCCGGTGGCTTGGCTACCCAGCTCAAGCATGGTGACGCGGCCTGCGCGCAGGTGGCGGTTGGCGGTCTCTAGCCGGGTCGGGTTGAACCCGTTGAGGATAAGCGACAGCGACGAGACCGGCAGATACCAGACCAGCGCAGGTTCACCAAAGTAGCCGGCGACAGGCACGGCCAGCGCCAAAGCGCCCAGCCACAGCAGCACACCGCGGATGATTTGGATTGTCCACGCCGTGTCGAGATAGTCAGGGTCATCGCCGCGCTTTGACTGCATGATCGCCGGGCCAACGCCCATGTCGGAAAACATGACCAGCCCCATCAAGATCACCGTGACCATGGCCATAACGCCAAAGGCTTCGGGGAACAAAAGCCGGGTCAGGATAAGGTTGGATATCAGCCGCAGAACCTGCCCGCCGCCATAGCCCAAAATGGTAATGGCGGATGAGCGCATGGCCCGCTGCATGAGGCTTTGGCCTTTAAATAGCCCGGAAATACGGTTCATCGGCTTCGGCTCCAACCACCGCTACTGCGGCGCAAACGTGTGGCAACAGCCACAGCACTATAGACGGCAAACCCAATAGGGTCTGGGGCAGCCAGCCGCAACAGCCCGCCCGCATCGGGGCCGGGTTTATCCTCATTGGCCATCAATGCGGGGTATTTTTGCGCCACTTCGCGCACGCCCGCATCTTGGCGTTGGCGCACACGGACAAGGGCGGCAAAGCTCGGCGCAATCGGCCAGTTATAGCTGGCGGGCAGGCCAATGCGTTCGTCAGGCGCAAATTGCAGCCGGACATAGGTATCATCGGCAATGATCTGTGGAAATGCGGCCCAGCGGGCGCGGCCAGCGGCATTAACCGCAAACAGCCCGCAGCCCGGCACCCCGGCGCGCATGAACGGCACACGCCGCCACAGCCGCGCATAGGCCCGGCTGACCCAGCCCGGGCCGCCAATGATTTTGACCTGACCGCTGGCATAGACGACGCCGGGTGCTGCCAAAGCCTGTTGCAACTGTGCCAAGAGCGCCGGGCTAACAGTAACATCAGCATCAAGGTATATGCGGGCGTCATGCAGGGCCGCCGCGTCGGCAGCGTTTAGCGCGCCGGGTTTGCCGCCAACGGGCAGGTCGAGCACATCAAACTGCCAGCCGCGCTGCGCGAGCGCGCCTCGGCTTTGCTCGGCCTCGGCAACGGTCTGGTCGGTGCAGCCATTGGCCGCCACGATCACCTGCACAGCGCCGGACACGTCACTTGCCGCGACCAGCGCCCCAAGACACGCGCCAATCAGACCCGCCTCATTATGCGCCGGAATAATTATGCTTAACCCGCTACTCATCATCCAACCCGCTCCCCCTTTGACCTTTTCTTCCAAAAGCCGCAGTTTCACCCAAATATCTTGCTAAAGATCACTCTAGCGCCTCAATTTTTGGAAAGTTTTACCTGTGCCTGTTCAGACCCTTGGTTATCTCGTTCCGCAATTCCCCGGTCAGACTCATATCTTCTTCTGGCGTGAAATCGAAGAACTCGAAAAACGCGGCACTAATGTGGCGCTCTTTAGCACAAAGCCGCCGCCCAGCAGCATGGCCCCACATGGCTGGACCGATGAGGCGACGGCCCGCACCAGCTATTTGGGGGCTTTGCGCCCGGCTGCGGTGCTGCATGCTTTGCGGCACCTGCCTCTGGCCGCGCTTTGGCGTCTGTGGCGCAGTGGCGAGACGGGTGCAGTCAAGGAAATGGTGCTGATGTTGCCCGCCGCCGCCGCACTTAAGCTAGAATGCAAGGCACGCGGTATCAGCCATGTTCATGCTCATTCTTGTGGCCGCTCGGCCATGATCGCGGCCCTCGCCCACCAAATGGGCGGCCCGAGTTACTCGCTGACCCTGCATGGCCCGCTGCAAGATTATGGCCCGGCGCAACGCTATAAATGGCGCAAGGCGCGCTTTGCCACGATTGCATCCGGCGCATCCAGCGA
>JAESRD010000006.1 GCA_016764835.1 Paracoccaceae bacterium
CCCGAGCCCGTCGCCACGGCCGCACCGCCTGTCGTCGCCCCCAATCTTGGTGCGCAGCAGACCGAGCTGACCGGCAACGCTGATGCGACGCTGATCTACCCGGTTCAGGGCACGATCATTCGCGCCTATGCTGCGGGCCGCAATGACGGCATCGACATTGCCTCCGATGCGCAAACGCCGGTAAAGGCCGCCGCTGCCGGTGTCGTCGCCGCGATCACGACCAATACGGATGGCATCCAGATCGTGGTGATCCGCCATAGCGACAATTTGCTGACCGTTTATACGCATTTGGAAGCGCTCACCGTCACCCGTGACGACACGGTCAGCCAAGGCCAAGTCATTGGCCAAGTGCTAGCGGGCAATCCGAGCTACCTGCATTTTGAGGTCAGGCGCGGCATGGACAGCGCCGATCCGGCTGACTTCCTGCCTTAGGTGTTGGCCTCGCTCTGCGCCAAATAGTCGGTGAGCCCCTTGCCGGGCTCATCAACAAACAGCTGCGGCAATACAGTCAACGTCTCAATCCTATCAAGCCTAAAACGCATGAAATCGCTGCTGGCCTCGCACCAGGCCAGCGCCACCCAGACCCGGCCCCAATAGTCCATTTGCAGCGGGCGGATCACCCGCTCTGCCGCGCCACCACGCGCGTCACGGTAGGACAGCCGCAGCTTTTGGCGCGCCCTGATCGCGGCGCGGATAGCTGGCATATGGGCAAAGCCCTTGGCCGTGTCCGCAAAGGGATAGACGGCAAAACCAAAGCCTGCCGGCGGCGTCCGCCTGTCCTCTGGCAGGCTGGCATCAATCTTGGCCGAGAGCGAGCGGGCCGCATCGCGCAGCTCCTCGTCAGCCGCCTCGCCCACCGCCGCCAGCCCCAGATGCAACGCCTCTAACTCCGGCAGGCTCAGGTTCAAGGGCGGCAAGGTAATCGCCGCTGTAGCGCGGTAGCCCAGCCCCCGCGCCCCGGCAATCGGCACGCCAGAGGCCGACAACACATCCATGTCGCGGTAGATCGTGCGCAGCGAGACATCAAGCCGGGTTGCCAGGTCTTCGGCCCGGTGCAACCGCCCGTCACGCAAGATCTGAATAAGTTCAATAAGCCGTTCGCTACGCGCCATATTCGCACTGCTCCTGACAAAATACTGTCAACTGACAGAATAATGGCAGAGAAACGCCTGAGATTCCATGTTTCTTTACGATTATTACTTTCCGACCCGGCATTTCGCGCATAAAACCTGAGGTCGAATACCCGGCCATACCCGGTCGGCATTGCCCTTGGGAGACCCGCAATGCTCAATAATATCGGCCTGCCCGGCCTATTACTCATCGCCGTCGTTGTTCTCGTCTTGTTTGGACGCGGCAAAATATCGTCCCTTATGGGCGAAGTCGGCAAAGGCATCACCGCGTTTAAGCGCGGCGTTGACGACAGCAAAAAAGAGATCGAAGAGGCACAATCCGAGGTCGAAGAAGACCTGCGCGACGTGACCCCGGCTGAAAAAGACGAAACTTAACAACGGCTTGAAGCAAAAGGCTGCCCCATATGTTTGACCTTGGCTGGACCGAGCTGTTGCTCATCGGCATTGTTGCCCTGATCGTGATCGGGCCCAAAGACTTGCCGGGCATGTTTCGCACGCTCGGCCAAGTGACGGGCAAAGCCAAAAAAATGGCGCGTGAATTTAGCAAAGCCATGGAGGCCGCCGCCGATGAAAGCGGCGTTAAGGACTTGTCAAAAGACCTGACCAAAACGCTAAAAGCCGCGGCCAATCCAGCCGCCGCCGCGACCAATGCGCTCAAAGACACAGCCAAATCAGCCTTCGATATCAGCGAATTTACAAAGGGTGGCGGCATTAAAGAAGGTGGGGCAACGGAAACGCTGTCAAAAGAGCGGGCCGAGGCGCGTGACAAGATGAACGCCGCCGCCGCCAAAGCCGCCACTGACCGCAAGGCCCGCGAGGCACGAACGGCCGCCGCTGATCAAGCCGCCGCTGCCGCCCAGCTAAAACCTGCGCCAGAGCCCGAAGCCGCCGCCAAAGCCAGTACCGAACCCACAACACAAACCGCACCAAAAGCGGCTGAGAATGACACATGACCGAGACCGGAAATAACGAGATCGAAGACAGCTCAGCCCCGCTGATCGAACATCTGGCAGAGCTACGCACAAGACTGATCCGCGCCGTGATGGCCTTTTTGGTCGGCATGATCATCTGCTTCACATTCGGCAGTGCATTGCTCGACTTTCTGCTTGAGCCGATCGAGAATACGATGCGTAACTTGGGCAATCCAAACCCGGTAATGCAATATACGGCACCGCAAGAATACTTCTTCACGCTGGTACGCATCTCAATGGTCTTTGGCCTGGGCTTGTCATTTCCAGTTATCGCAACGCAGTTATGGCGCTTCGTCGCCCCCGGTCTTTACAAAAACGAACAAAGCGCCTTTTTGCCGTTCCTCATCGCCTCGCCGCTCTTGTTCATCCTTGGTGCTGCTTTTGCCCATTATGTGGTCACGCCACTGGCCATGGCCTTCTTCCTCGGCTTTGCTGACACCGCCTCATTGCTGGCGGCGATTACCGGCACCGGCGATGGGCTCAACACCGAGCTAGGCGAAGCCGCGTCAACCGGTGTCAGCATTGTCTTCAACGGCAAAGTCAATGAGACCCTCGACATCACCCTCAAGCTGATCGTCGCCTTTGGCCTGTGCTTCCAGCTGCCTGTGCTGCTGACGCTTATGGGCAAGGCCGGGCTGGTTTCAGCCGAGGGCCTTGGCGGCGTGCGCAAATATGCCATGGTCGGGATTTTGGTTCTGGCCGCTCTGGTCACCCCGCCTGACGTAATCACGCAGGTGATTTTATTCGTCGTGGTTTATGGGCTTTATGACATATCCATTTTGCTGGTCCGCCAAGTTGACAAGAAGCGCGAAGCCAAGCTGCGGGCCGAAGGTCTGTGGGAAGAGGATGACGAAGATCTGGCAGATGATGAGCCCGAAGATAAAGATCCCGCGCCATGAGCGATGACCCACTGGCGCGGATCGCAGATGCGCTAGACCGGATCAGCCCGCCGCCTTACCCGGCACCAGATTTTAACGCAGCCAGCGCCTTTGTCTGGCAGGTCGATCCAGACCATCTCAGCCCGGTCGCGCATGTCTCGCGCGTCGATCTCAGCCAGCTCATTGGCATCAACCGGGCGCGCGATACTCTGCTGGCCAATACGCGCCAGTTTGCCGCCGGATTGCCGGCGAATAACGCTCTGCTTTGGGGCGCGCGCGGCATGGGGAAGTCGAGCCTTGTCAAAGCGGTACATGGCGCGCTGCAAGATGAGTTCCCGCAGCTAAAAGTCGTAGAGCTGCAGCGCGAGGACCTGCCAACAATTGGCCGCTGTCTGGCGCTTTTGCGCCAATCAGACCAACGGTTTGTGCTGTTTTGTGATGATCTGAGTTTCAGCGAAGATGACGCACATTACAAATCACTCAAGGCGGTTTTGGATGGCGGCATAGAGGGTCGCCCCGATAATGTCGTGCTATATGCAACCTCGAATAGACGGCATCTGATGCCCCGCGACATGATTGAAAACGAGCGCTCAACGGCGATATCTCCGGGTGAAGCGGTCGAAGAAAAGGTATCATTATCTGACAGGTTCGGCCTGTGGCTCGGCTTTCACCCCTGTGATCAAGATCAGTTTTTGGCGATGATTGACGGTTATTGCAGCGCCTTTGGCCTGACGATTGCGGCCGACGAGCTGCGCGCCGAAGCGATAGAATGGCAGGCGACGCGGGGCGCACGGTCAGGCCGTGTGGCATGGCAATTTGTCACTGATCTGGCCGGACGACACGGCGTCTCATTGCCGTCGCGCGGCTAAGGTTTCGCGAATACGAAACATCTGTCACGCCGAACCATGAGCCAGAGCGCTGTGCCCGGCTTGGGCAGGAACACCGACGGCACCGTGGCTTTGACCAGCGAGCCGTCATAATCCATGCGAAATTCTATCAGGCTTTCAGCGCCTAAGAAACGAGCCCGTTCGACGACACCGCGCGCTGGGATACCGTCTATCTCGGTCGGATTTGGGCCACGACCGGCGCGGTCAAAGTCAATGCGCAGCTGATGCGTGCGGATAACAATCTCAACCGCGGTGCCGTCTTGCAGACCCGGCGTTAGGAATTGACCAAAGGCATTTTCGGTAAGTGCACCATTAACAACGCCGTCAAACACATTGATATCGCTAAAGAACGCCGCCGCTTGCTTATCGACCGGCGTGTTGTAAATATTATAAGGCGCGCCTTGCTGAATAATCCGACCATTGCGCAGTAGCGCAATCTCGTCGCCCATACGCATGGCCTCTTCGGGCTCATGCGTGACCATCAGCACCGCAGCGCCTTCGGCCTTGAGCACGGCGATTGTCTCATCGCGAATGTCGTCGCGCAGCCGCTCATCGAGACCCGAGAACGGCTCATCCATCAGCATGATCCGCGGCTGCGGCGCCAGCGCGCGGGCCAGAGCCACGCGTTGCTGCTCGCCGCCCGATATTTCATGCGGATAGGCGCTTGCATGGCGGGCCATGCCAACGCGGGCCAGCAGCTCTGCCACCCGCGCGCGGCGCTGTTCTTTGGGCAAATGTTTGATGCCAAAGCCAATATTGCCCGACACGTCGAGATGCGGAAACAGGGCGAAGTCCTGAAACATCAGCCCAATGCCGCGCTCTTCGGGCGGCAAATGAAGGCCGGGGCCGCAAAGCGGCACGCCATCGGCCAGCACGGTGCCACTGTCGAGTTGTTCAACACCGGCAATGATCCGCAATGTCGTGGTTTTGCCGCAACCAGAGGGGCCGAGCAGGCAGGTCACCTGCCCCGGCATTACCTGTAGCGACACGTCATCGACCACAGCGCGGCCGCCAAAGCTTCGGCTGACTTGGCGCAGTTCTAACCTAGGTGGGGGGCTGGTTTTCGGGGTCACGGGGCATTTCTTAGTAATTTACTCGTGTTGTCTGGCGCATATCAGGCGGCGGCCAGTTCAGCAAGGTTTAGGCCAACTCTTCAATTGGTTGCCATGCATGATCGACCTGCCAGCCGCTGGCGCTGCGGTGCATGGCCCAGAGCTGCCCGCCACTTGTTTGATCCGCCACACGGGCAATGGCCCGGCCAGCCGAAGCGCACCACAAAAATGTGCCAACCGCACCGTGGCCGACCAGCAACGTGTCGCGGCCCTCGGCCAAAATCTCTTTGGCAATGGTGACCATGCGGGCTTGCGCATCGACTGCCCGCTCCCAGCCTTGGGCACTTTCGTCGGGCGCGCCAAACAACCTGTCGGCCTGCGCCTCGTGCTGATCATGCGGCAAATAGCCAGTACTCGTGCGGTCAACCTCACCGCTGCGCGGCTCTTGCTCCACCAAGGTTCCCCCGGCGATCAACTGCGCGGTTTCCATGGCTTTCACCTCGGGGCTGCTGATAATCCGCCAGCCCGGCCCCGGCCAACCGCGCCCAGCCAAGGCCCGCATCCGGGCTTGGCCAAGCTTTGACAGCCCCCATTTGGGCACTGGCACTTCGGCATCAATGTTGACCTCCGGATGCGAAAGGTAGAGCAACCGCATGGGTTAAAGCGTCGCGTTGGTAGCACCGCCATCGATGAGGATGTTTTGGCCGACGATAAAGCCCGCATGGACCGAGCACAAAAACGCACACATGGCGCCAAAATCATCTGCCGTGCCGTAACGCCCCGCCGGAATGGTGGCCGAGCGCGCGACTTTGGCCTCATCCAGCGTAATGCCTTTGGCCTTGGCCACACCAGTATCAAGGCTGATCGCCCGGTTGGTTGCGTGAATGCCGGGCAACATATTGTTAATCGTCACGCCGTTTATGGCCACCTGACGGGCGGTGCCGGCGACATAGCCAGTCAGCCCGGTGCGCGCGGCGTTAGACAAGCCAAGCTGCGGGATTGGCGCCTTGACCGATTGTGAGGTGATGTTGATCACCCTGCCCCAGCGTCGCTCGATCATTGGCGGCAACAGGGCTTTCATAAACGCGATCGGGGCCAGCATATTGGCGTC
>JAESRD010000097.1 GCA_016764835.1 Paracoccaceae bacterium
GGCGCGGTACGATCAATCAACAGCGCGTCACCGATATTTTGCTGCACCCGATTTATGTGGGCTATATACCCATGAAAACTGGAAGCTAAATTGGCTCAAGGCCAAACACGAACCGCTAATTTCTCTTGCAACTTATGAGGCCATCCAAAACCGCCGTGCGGGCGTGGCCAAAGCGCCGATCCGCAAGAACCTGAACAAGGATTTTCCCTTGCGTGGTTTTGTGCTGTGCAATGATTGCCAAAAGCCGCTGACCGCTTGTTGGTCCCAAGGTAAAATGAAAAAATACGCCTATTACCTTTGCGATTCCAAAGGCTGCGTCAGCTACCGCAAATCCATCCCGCGCGACCGCATGGAAGGCGAGTTTGCCGATATTCTACGCACTCTACAACCCACAAAGGGCCTGTTTGATATTGCCAAGGCAATGTTCAAAGATGCGTGGAATCAGCGCTCACGACAAGCTGAGGCGATGCAGGTAACGTTGAAAGCCGATATCAAGGCAACCGAAAAGCAAATTGACGGATTGTTAGAGCGGATTATGGATGTTTCCAGCCCAACCGTGATCAACGCCTATGAGGCAAAAATCGAAAAACTGGAACGCAACAAACGCGTTCTGGCCGAAAAACTGCAATCTGGTGGCAAATCCAAGGGGAGGTTTAATGATTCTATCGAACACGCCCTGACATTCCTCGCAAACCCTTGGAAAATATGGAATTCAGGTAAGTTCACCCTACAACGAACAGTCCTCAGACTGGCCTTTTCCGAGCGTATTTCATACTGCCGGAAAACAGGCTATCGAACACCAAAAACTACCTTACCATTCAAGGTGTTAGAAGGTTTTTATAAGGGGGATAGTGAGTTGGTGCGGTCGGGGGGACTCGAACCCCCACGAGTGTTACCTCACAGCGACCTCAACGCTGCGCGTCTACCAATTCCGCCACGACCGCAATGTCTAAGGCTTGGTTTCGGGGGCTGTGTAGCGAAGCCATAGGGGCTTGTGAAGCGCTAAATCGCCTCAACGATAACCTTCGCCATTTTCACGCTGTTATCTCCGCTTCTGCCGCATTTTCCTTTGGCTCAATTGGCTGATAAGCAACAGGGCGATATGATCTCACAATGGGGAGCGCCAGCATGGTCGATTGGAAGTTTTCTGATGAATTAGTTGATTACCAAGTCGCTGTGGCGGCGATGGAGGCGCGCGTGGCAGCAATTGCTGCTGGTGAAGCTGACGAGATGATCTGGCTGTTGCAACATCCGCCGCTTTATACCGCCGGCACCTCAGCCAAACCCAGTGATCTGACCGACCCAGACCGGTTCCCGGTTTATAAAGCCCAGCGCGGTGGCCAATATACCTATCACGGCCCCGGCCAGCGGGTTGGCTATGTCATGCTCGACCTGAGCAAACGCGGCCAAGACGTGCGCAAGTTTGTGCATGATCTTGAGCGGTGGATCATTTTGGCGCTGGCCGAGTTTGGCGTGAAGGGCGAGCTGCGGAGCGGCCGCGTTGGTGTATGGGTCACCCGGCCCGGCCTTGCGCCTTATGCGGATGGCGCGGTGCGCGAAGATAAAATCGCAGCACTCGGAATCAGGCTGCGCAAATGGGTGTCGTTTCACGGCATTTCGATAAATGTTGACCCCGATCTGTGCCATTTTGACGGCATCGTCCCTTGCGGCATTGCCAAACACGGGGTGACCAGTCTAGTCGACCTTGGCTTGCCTGTCAGCATGGCTGACCTTGATGTAGCGCTCAAGCGTAGTTTCGATACTGTCTTTGGCGAGTAGGACTGCAAGCGAATCCTTTTCGCTCGCACCAAGGGGCTGTAAAATAACAGTTTTCCTATTTCATTTCGATTATTGAAGCGCCAAAAACAGCCGCTGACGTTTTGCAGCCCAAGATTGCGGCTCAGCCCATCAATACGCACCCCAAGGCGGGCTAGAAATTTACATAAGATTAACCAATAAGCAGGCAAAACGGTGTTCGGGGCTATTTTTCAAGCAACTGCGCTATTTTAACTCATCCTTTCTACCGTATCGAATATTGCCCCTGCATCGTTGAAGGCTTAGAACGCCTGCAAAGGGGCAGTAACCAACGCGGCCCTACTACGCGCAATTTCGGGGAGAGCCACATGGCAGACGCCGCCATCCACGGACATGACCACCACGACGAGCGGAGTTTCTTTACCCGCTGGTTCATGTCTACAAACCACAAAGACATCGGGATTTTATACCTGTTTGTCGCTGGCGCGGTCGGCTTTATTGCCGTTGCATTCACAGTTTATATGCGCTTGGAGCTTATGCATCCTGGCGTTCAGTATATGTGCATGGAGGGCGCGCGGTTCTTGCCTGCAGCGCCTGAAGATTGCACGCCTAACGGCCACCTTTGGAATGTGCTGATCACCTATCATGGTGTATTGATGATGTTCTTCGTGGTTATCCCGGCAATGTTCGGCGGCTTTGGCAACTTCCTTATGCCGCTGCAAATCGGCGCGCCGGATATGGCTTTCCCTCGGATGAACAATCTGAGTTTCTGGATGTATATTGCCGGTGTCTCGCTTGGCGTCGCCTCGCTGTTGTCACCGGGTGGCAATGGCCAGCTTGGGTCTGGGGTGGGCTGGGTGCTTTATCCGCCGCTATCGACCTCAGAGGGCGGTTATTCGATGGATCTGGCGATCTTCGCCGTCCACATGTCGGGTGCCTCGTCTATCTTGGGCGCGATCAATATGATCACGACGTTCCTCAATATGCGTGCACCGGGCATGACGCTGCATAAAGTGCCGCTGTTCTCTTGGTCGATCTTCGTCACTGCATGGCTTATTTTATTGGCGCTGCCTGTGCTCGCCGGTGCGATCACTATGCTGCTGACAGACCGAAACTTCGGCACCACTTTCTTCCAGCCCTCTGGCGGCGGTGACCCGATATTGTACCAGCATATCTTGTGGTTCTTCGGACACCCCGAAGTGTACATCATCATTATGCCGGGCTTTGGTATCATTAGCCACGTCATCGCGACCTTCTCGCGCAAGCCAATCTTCGGCTATCTGCCAATGGTTTATGCGATGATCGCAATTGGTGTTCTGGGCTTCGTGGTTTGGGCACACCATATGTATACGGTTGGCTTGAGCCTAACCCAGCAGAGCTACTTCATGTTGGCGACCATGGTTATCGCTGTGCCAACCGGGGTTAAGATCTTTAGCTGGATCGCCACGATGTGGGGCGGATCGGTTGAGTTCAAAACACCTATGCTCTGGGCATTTGGCTTCTTGTTCCTGTTCACTGCTGGCGGGGTTACGGGCGTTGTCCTTAGCCAAGCCGGGGTCGACCGGGCCTACCACGACACTTACTATGTCGTTGCCCACTTCCACTATGTGATGAGCCTTGGCGCTATCTTTGCCATCTTTGCCGGCATCTACTTCTATATGCCCAAACTATCGGGCAAGATGATGCCCGAATGGGCCGGTAAAATCCACTTCTGGATGATGTTCATCGGCGCTAACCTGACATTCTTCCCACAGCACTTCTTGGGCCGTCAGGGCATGCCACGCCGCTATATCGACTACCCAGATGCTTTCGCTTTGTGGAACTATGTCTCCTCTTGGGGCGCGTTCCTCTCCTTCGCCTCGTTCATCTTCTTCCTCGTCATCTTGTTCCGCACATTGCGTTACGGTGAGAAGGTTACCGTGAACAACCCGTGGAATGAGTGGGCCGATACCCTCGAATGGACCCTGCCCTGCCCACCACCTGAGCACACATTTGAGACCCTGCCAAAGCAAGAAGACTGGGATAAGCCAGCCGGGCATTAAGCCCAGCATCTAGCACATGCCCTACTACTGGTACAAAATAGAACAAGCGGCCCCGGTTCATTCCGGGGCCGCTTGCGATTCGGCTAAGCAACCTGATGGGCCGCTGCTTCTCCTAAACATGTCGCCTAACAGCCCCTTACAGCCCAAGGGCTTTGTTACCTTCATTAGCCTCACCTGCGCCTTCATGGCCCTGCCCCTGCTCGCAATGATCGGCAAATCAGCGCTCTACTTTCTGTTGAACTTTTTTGCCCTGACCATGCTGGGGCTTTGGTTCGCGCTGCGCCACAACCAAAGAAATGCAGCAAAGCTGCATGAAGCGCTCTGTTTTTGGCCGGATAAGTGGGAACTCAAGCATACGGGCACCAATGGCAAAACCCAGCATTGGCAGGCCAACCCACATTGGATTGAGATCACCCTGCACCCAAATGAGGGTCCGGTTGAACAGTACCTGACACTGCGTGGCGATGGCCGCACCATTGAGTTGGGCGCGTTTCTGAGCCCCGATGAACGGCAGGCTCTGGCGCTAGACCTAAACCGGCTACTATCAGGCCTCAATAATTACGATGATGTGGAGCGGTTGCTCGGCAACCAGCTCATTCGCGTCGAGCGCTAAAAGCAATAAATACTCTGCCGCCAACTTGGCTTGGCGGCAGAGACTTCATCTAAGGAAATGCTAACCGCATGTCCGTAACCTTTGGCGTTTAACCTAGTATTTTCTTAACCATCGGCCCGACTTTGCCAAAGTCCATCTGGCCAGTGAACTTGCCCTTCAGCTCGCCCATGACCTTGCCCATGTCGCGGATCGTAGCCGCGCCTGTCAGCGCGATCGCCGCCTCAACAGCGGCCGCTGTCTCATCATCATCAAGCTGACGCGGCAAAAATTCTTCGATGATCGTTATCTCTTGGCGCTCGCGGTCGGCCAATTCTAGCCGCGCGCCCTCTTCGTAAGCGCGCGCACTTTCTTGGCGTTGCTTGACCATCTTGCCAAGAATAGCCAGCACTTCGGGCTCGCCGACACCGCCATCATCGCCTTCGCCCCGCAACGCTATGTCGCGGTCCTTGATCGCGGCGCTTATCAGACGCAGGGTCGAGAGCCGGTCGGCTTCCTTGGCCCGCATCGCATCTTTAAGCGCCGTATTCAGTCGGCTGCGTAGTTCCATCAATTTGGTTCCTGAGTGGTGGCAGATTAGACGGCCTTTTAACGATTACAGCCGCTCAAGACAACTCCCCCCCTACTTGACCCTTTGATCCCCTTGACCCGGCTTGGCACTGCCCCTATTTTCGCGCCGATTCCTCATTTCGGAGATACAGCCATGCCGCGTCACGCCCCGGCCCACCCTACCGCCTGCCTCGCCCTTGCAGATGGTACGGTTTATTACGGACAGGGTTTTGGCGCGCAAGGTAAGGCCGTGGCCGAGCTGTGCTACAACACCGCCATGACCGGCTACCAAGAGATCATGACCGACCCGTCCTATGCGGGCCAGATCGTCACCTTTACCTTCCCGCATATCGGCAATACCGGCACCAACCCCGATGATGACGAGACCGGCGCCCCGGTGGCAGACGGCCTCATTGTCAAATGGGATCCGACAACGCCGTCGAACTGGCGCAATGTACAAGACCTGCATTCATGGCTCGAAGCGCGCGGGCGCATTGGCATTGGCGGGATTGATACCCGCCGCCTAACCCGGGCTATTCGCCAACAGGGCGCGCCCCACGCGACACTGGCGCATAGCGCTGATGGCGTCTTTGATGTCGAGGCTCTGGTGGCCGAGGCCCGTGCCTTTGCTGGCCTTGAGGGCCGTGATTTGGCCAAAGATGTCACCTGTGCGCAGAGCTTTCAGTGGGACAGCATGCGTTGGGCCTGGCCAGACGGCTATACCCGCCAGAAAGCCGCTATCCATAAGGTCGTGGCTGTTGATTTTGGCGCTAAGCGCAACATCCTGCGTTGCCTTGCCTCGGCGGGTTGCGATGTTACCGTGGTCCCGGCCAATGCGACGGCGGAAGAAATCCTCGCGCATAAGCCAGACGGCATCTTTTTGTCCAATGGTCCCGGTGACCCTGCGGCAACTGGCACCTATGCCGTGCCGATGATTGCACATCTTGTTCAACAGACCGATCTGCCTATTTTCGGCATTTGCCTTGGCCACCAGATGTTGGCTTTGGCGCTGGGTGCACGCACCATCAAAATGAACCACGGCCATCACGGCGCCAACCACCCTGTCAAAGACCTTGAGACCAACAAGGTCGAAATTACTTCGATGAATCATGGCTTTACCGTCGACAGCCAGAGCCTGCCTGACGGGGTAAAAGAAACCCATATCAGCCTGTTTGATGGTTCAAATTGCGGCATCAGCCTTGAAGGGCGCCCAGTGTTTTCGGTGCAATATCACCCCGAAGCCAGCCCCGGCCCGCAAGACAGCTACTATCTGTTTGAGCGCTTCGCCGCGGCCATGGCAGCGCGCGCGACTTAACGATCTTTTAACCAATATTCTGCATCCTGATTCCTTAGTGTTTGTTTAAAACTCTGGGGAATCTTGGGGGTTGCGGCATATGAGGCAATTCGCCTCGATTGACGCACGCCATGTTGCGAAAGCGCCGGTCCTGCCCGGTGCTGTGGCGTCTGTTGATCCTGAATTTCAGCCGGCTGATCCGGCATTGGTCTTTGCTGTGGGGCCTGCCTTTTGTTTGCGCGAAGGGCTTTTGCCCTGGCGTCATGTTGGCGGTGCCGTTGTGGTGCTTGCCGCTGATCCGCTGCAGTTTCAAAGACACCTGTCCCGCTTGACGGCGGCGCTTGGCCCTGTGCGCATGGCCCATGCTAGGCAAGATTTGCTCAAGCGTAGCCTCTTGCATATTGCCGGGCCATTTCTGGCCAGCAAGGCAGAGACAAAGCTGCCCGAAATAGATAGTTGCCGCAATTACAGCGCCTTGAGACCGCAACAAAAACGCAAGCTCGCAGCCGGATTGCTCGGCTTTGCCGGGGCGGCAGTTCTGTTCCCTGGCCCGATCATCGTCGGCTTGTGCCTGCTGGCTATTATCGTGCTCACACTGGCCACTGCACTTAAGGCCGCCGCCGCGGTTGCTACATTGGGACGTGGTAAAGAAGTTGCGCCTGTTTTGGCCCAAGACGCTGATAATACGGTCGTATTTAGCTCGATCCGGCCAATCATATCACTGCTAGTGCCGCTCTATAAAGAGCCCGAAATTGCCGGACATCTGCTGCAACGTCTGGCCCAGATCGACTACCCTAAAGCGCGGCTCGATGCCTGCCTTATCCTCGAAGATAATGATCACGTGACCCGCGCCGCACTTGCCCGCACCAAGCTACCTGACTGGGTGCAGGTGATCACCGTGCCTGCCGGCATGATCCGCACCAAACCACGGGCGCTCAATTACGCAATGGATTTCACCCGTGGCTCGATCATTGGCATTTATGATGCCGAAGACCTGCCCGCCCGCGACCAGCTGCATGCTGTTGCCGCCGGTTTTGCCAAAGCCCCGCCCGAAGTCGCTTGTTTGCAAGGCGTGCTCGACTATTTCAATACGGATAGCAACTGGCTCGCCCGATGCTTTACGCTGGAATATGCCGCTTGGTTTCGGGTACTGTTGCCCGGTATGGCCCGGCTTGGCCTCGCCGTGCCGCTCGGTGGCACCACCTTGTTCATCCGCAAAGAGGTTATCGAAGAGCTGGGCGGCTGGGACGCGCATAATGTGACCGAGGATGCCGATCTTGGCATCCGGCTGGCCCGGCGCGGCTACAAGACTGAGCTGATTTCCAGCGTTACCCAAGAAGAGGCAAATGCCCGATTTTGGCCCTGGGTCAAACAGCGCTCGCGCTGGCTCAAGGGCTATGCAATCACTTGGGCAGTTCATATGCGTGACCCAAAAGTGCTCTGGCAAGAGCTTGGTCCAAAGAGGTTTTTTGCCTTTCAGGTCCTGTTCCTAGGCACATTGGCTCAGTTTTGTTTGGCCCCCGTCCTTTGGTCAGCCTGGCTGCTCATGCTCGGCTTCGGCCATCCGCTGAACATACTCCCAAACTGGGCAGTCTGGGCTTTTATCGGCACCTGTCTCACTGGCGAAGTGGTCAATATCGCTGTGGCGCTCTTGGGCGCAAAGCGGGCCCAAAAGCCCCGGCTTTATCTCTGGTCATTAACCCTGCTGGCCTATTTCCCAATGGCCACGCTATCGGTTATCAAAGCTTTTTGGGAAGTGGTGCATAACCCCTTTTATTGGGACAAAACTTCGCATGGCATCGACGCGCCGCCAAAAGACAGCCTTTATGTCGCCGCATCCAACTTTGCCGCGTCTAGCTTTAACCGGGTAACAAAAGCCCGGCTGATGTGAAGCCGCAAAGCCGCTGCCGCCGCTTCAGCGTCGCGCGCCTCAATCGCCACCACGATCGCCTCATGTTCCAACAATGTATCGCGGCTGCGGCCCTCACTGGCCAAAGATGAGGCCGTCAGCAACGCCATGGTCCGATGCACAAGGTCGAGCTGGCGGACAAGAAAGCGATTATGCGAGGCAAGATGAATTTGTTTGTGAAACCGCCGGTTAGCTCGGCTCAACGCCTCGGGATCATCAACCAAAGCCGCATCGTCGTTCAACATATCCCGCAAAACTTGTATTTCTTCTGGCGTGGCATGGCGCGCAGCCAGCCGTGCAGCCAAAGCCTCCAGCTCGCCGCGCACAACATAAAGCTCAGCCAGTTGGTTATGGTCGAGCGAGGCGACAATAAGCGAACGACCGTCGCGGGCCAATAAGGCTTGGGTTTCAAGCCGTTGTAAAGCCTCACGAATTGGCGTGCGTGACATGCCAAACCGTTCGGCCAGATCGCTCTCGACCAACCTATCGCCGGGGCGATAAAGCCCGGTATCTATCGCCTCAAGTATTTGCACATAGGCATCTTTGAGCGGCGGTTTGGCATAAGTCATCTGAGGCACCTTTCTGATAGTTGCGAGTTTAGCCAATGCCGCCCATCCCCCGCAAGCTAAGAGCCCAGTTTAACTTGCTGCTTTCGCACACACAGCCTATTCTAACGCATGGTTGCAGCATCTTTCTCACATGTGCGGGTTTGGGTTTTTGACCTCGACAACACGCTCTACCCGCCATCGGCGCAACTGTTTAGCCAGATTGAGCGCAAGATGACATCTTACGTTGCAAATATTCTTAATGTCTCCAATGAGACCGCCGACACCATGCGCGCCGATTATTGGACCCGCTACGGCACAACCCTATCTGGGCTGATGGCTGAGCATGATATTGATCCAGAGCCGTTTATGATCGCCGTGCATGACATTGATTTTTCGGTACTTTCTAAGGCTCCATTACTGGCCGAGGCCATAGATGCCCTGCCCGGCCGGCGCATTGTCTATACTAACGGCTCCGCCGATTATGCGGCAAAAGTACTCGAAGCACGCGGCTTGTCCCACGTATTTGGCGCGATTTACGGCGTCGAGCATGCCAATTACAGGCCCAAGCCTGAGCAAGCCGCCTTTGAGGCCGTGTTTGCGCTAGATGGGTTGGCCCCAACGCAAGGGGCGATGTTTGAGGATGACATGCGCAACCTTACCGCGCCGCATGCGATGGGTATGAAAACGGTGCATGTCGCACCCGCGCCGGTCGCCGCGGACCACATCCACTACCATACCGATAATCTGACCGCCTTTGTGTCGCAGCTGAGCTGATCGGGCTTTCGCCAAAGCCGCTGCGGGCCTATCAATGGCGCATGAATATTCAACACAGCGACATCATTTTGGTCGGTGGCGGCATTGCCGGAATGACCGCCGCGGCCGCCTTTGGCACGGCGGGGTTCAGCGTGGCGCTGGTTGACCCAAGCCTGGCCAAACAGAGCAATGACCTGCGCAGCACCGCCTTTTTGCA
>JAESRD010000098.1 GCA_016764835.1 Paracoccaceae bacterium
CATTAAGCGGGCCGAGCACAAACGGCACGCCGCATTTGGCCAGCCGCTTGGCCAAAGGGCCGTGGCTGGTGGGGCTAAGCGGGGTGATCCGGTGGACAATGTCGTAAGCGCCTTGCTCTATCGCCTCGCCAAATTGCCGCCAGACTTTGCGCTCAAAATACGGGTAGGCCAGCGCGTTGATCGCTTGCAACGTGGTCCAGCCCTTGCCCTCGCCCATGCGCAACCAGCGGCCCATTTGCCAAAGCGGCCGAGCCAGCGCCTCGGAATCGATTGCCGTAAAGTCACGGCCCTCGACAAGACCTGCGCGCAGAATGGCGTCTTTGTTGCGCAGCTGGGTGACCAGATGCACATCTGCCACCTCGCGCAATGCTTGAGCGATTGACCAGCCAACCAGCGGCACGCTGACCCATTCAGGGTTGGCGGCTTCGGCTATCAGCAGAACACGCGGTTTGCTCATAGCACGGTCCTGATCGGAGCCAGGGCGCGGCGCTGCACCGGTTTGAACCCTTCGGCAAAGCCAAACAGCCCGCCGGCGAACATCCATGTCAGCGGTGTGATTGTGGCGTTGGGGATCAGGTCGATCACATTGACGGCAATGATCAGGGCCAACGGGCCTAGCCAGGGGCCAATAGCCTCTGTCACCGCGTTGTTTGATCTGCGCCAAAGCATGAATAATGGCAATGTAAGCAACCCCATCTCGGCCAAGAAACCAACCCAGCCAAAAACACCAATCAAAATGATCCACCGACCGTCAGTGATCGTAAGGATCTGCCCGGATACTTCATCCAGCACGTGATTACGCCCCCAACTTCCCCAGCCAAACAACGGCCGTTCGTAAGCGCGCTCAAGTAAAATCGTTTCATTATCAAAGCGAAATTGCAAGGAATAAGCACGCTCGCCACTGGCCGATGCGGCCGCGGCAAGAATGCGCTCCTGCGGCACCAGATCAGCGCCTTTGGCGATTGGATAGGCTATGGCCAGAAAGGCCAAAAATGCGGCGAAGCGTATTTGAAACCGGGCCGAGGCAAAGCCGATAAGCGGCGCGAAAGCGAGGGCGTAAAGGATTGAGGCCAGAGATTTGCAGAGCACCAAGACGACAAACAGATAGAGCGCGATTGCGCCAAAGGTGGCAAACCGGCGGAACGGTCCGACGCGGGCCAAGGCGACCGCCGCTAAAACAGTTGTCATGCAGAAAAAGGCCACCCAGAGCCCGTGATAGAGGAACACGATTGGACGGAAGCCGCCGTCACGCATGACCTGCTCAAAGGCATGCTGGAAGTAGCCATAAAACCAAACGTTGAGCTGCGGGCTAAGCCGAACTTCAAGCAACATTGGCGCTGAGTAAACCAGCCCGCCAATGACCAAAGCCAGCAAGATATCGCGCTGGCTTTCTGCTGTGCACAGGAAGTTTCGCGCTAGCAGGAACGGGGTCAGCACAAGGGCCTGCTGCACCACCATCGCGATCGCATCCCACATGCGCAGACCGGGCAAGCCCACGCTCCCATAGAACACCGGGTCGGCATTGGTCAGCGCGGTGGCTACGGGGCTGAGGATGAAGACGACAACCAGAACTTTGCCAAACTTCCCGACCGGCAGCAGCTCAAACTCTTCGCGATAGAGGATCAGGCTCATGATCAGAGCCACAATTGCCGGGATCGTATCTTTGTTGAACGGTGGCAGGCCGGGGAAGTCAAACGCGGCTGGGGGCGGTGGCAAGAACAAGTAAGCGATCAGAATGCTGGCCAACAAAGCCCGCCCGGCAGGCAAGGTTCGAAACAAAACAACAGATACGACCGGCCACAAGGCCAGCATGAGCATAGCAAAGACACTGGGCATTGCTTATATCGCCTCCAGCTCTGCCAAAGTTGAGTTTAGGTGCATGTTAGCAGCAGCATTAGCCGCTGACCAAGGCAACAAAATGTCACAAGAAAGTATAAGACAAATGAAGCCGAGCCAATCTCTTGGCCCGGCTTTCATATGAGTTATACGGCGCTTGCTAGCAACCAGTGCCGCGCAGTACCACTTTAACAGTTTTGAGCATAACGCTCACATCTGTCATGAAGGAAAGCTGCTGGTAATAGTTGCGGTCAAAATGAGCCCGTTCACGAAAGCTGCTGTCATGGCGCACTGAGATTTGCCAGAAGCCAGTAATACCAGGGCGCATGGCATAATACTCTGTGCCCGGATACAGCGCCCGCTGGCTGCACATCATTGGCCGTGGGCCAACAATAGACATGTCGCCAAGTAGAACATTGAGCAGCTGCGGCAGCTCATCAAGAGATGTCTTGCGCAAAATACGACCGATTTTGGTGATCCGTGGATCATGGCGCAGCTTCTGATGCTTGTCCCATTCGGCTTTCGCTTCTGGGTTTTGCTTCAGATAAGCGTCAAAAACATCGTCAGCATCATGCACCATAGTGCGCAGCTTAAAGATTTTGAACTCACGGCCATCAAGGCCCACGCGCTTTTGCAGATAGAATGGATTATGACCATCAAGTGCGGCAAGGGCCGCCATGATGCCAACCACCAACAATACCGGGACTGAGACCATAAGCACGACCGCAACATCAAATGCGCGCTTAAGACCGTCACGATATGCCCGATGTGGCATTTCCAGTTTACCGGCCGAAACCGGAATTGATCTGCGGTCACCAGTTGTAGCCGCTCTAAATTGATAACTCACCGTTTATCCCTCCCCAGGGAAAGGCCTGCACAAGTCAGACCCGCAAACAAAACTTAACCAATTCGCCAAAATATGACGAGTGTTAGAAAACGATCTCAACCGTCGGGAACCGCTGGGCCCTGACACTTGTCTTGATACGCACCGTTAACACGTATGAAGACTGTCTTAACTCGTTATAACCGCATTCCGGTGGAATTCACCGGGAAAAATTAACTGTAGATTGCGTTTTCGCACAAACTGCTGATGGGGGGAAGATAAGCATTTGTATTGGTTTTGGGTCAATTCCAACGGCACTCTTTACAACTATTGGTTGTGCTGATTTCTAGAGCGCCGGCCAAATTCTGGCGGCCAGCCCGACAAAACTGATCGCAACATTGGTCGGATGTGTTTCGAATGTTTTGCAACAGTGAGGCGCCTTGCCTGCAAAATGCCTCAATTCAGCGATTGGCGGCAAAAACCCGCGCAATCCCGGCAATTGAACCAAATTATACCGCCCAACCGTTGAAAACAGCCTGTTTCTTCTGGTTTTCCGCCATTTTGTCCCGGTAATAATCGAATAACAATTTTGGAAATAAGCGACAAAGTTTGGCGAACATGTGGCAAAATCTGCCAATTGTGGCAAAATTTCAGCATCGAAATGGCGAAGAATGGGCGGCAAGGGCGCGCCAGAGCTGCGGTTAAAATACATCCCTGGGGTGTGTGCCAGATCAGAAACAAAGAGCCAAGACAGGGTGAATTGTTTAGGAAATCACAAGATATTGTGAGCAATCTCACGCGAGGCGTTAGCGATTCGTTAGCGACAAACCGCTTCTAACAGGCAAAATTGGTTAATTGTAAGGCAGATGTAAGGCCTGATTCTTTGAGATGCGGCCTTCGACACTATTAACCATGACTGATTGTGCGAGCGTAGAGAATCGGGCGGCTTGAGCCGCGGGTAAGTCACCGGGGCGGGCAGAGTCTTCGGCTTTTGTTGCGCAAACAGAGCCTGCCAGGTTAACCACAGCATGCGCTGTAGGCCTGACCCGCCAACGCCCCCGCATGGGTGCCGCTCCCGCCGCCCAGAGGCGCGTACAAGCGGCCCAAGCCAAGGCCAAAAGCACGCTCAGCAACCTGCGGCGCGTGCCCTATCGAAAGTGTTGGGATATTGGTTGCGGGGGCAGGATTTGAACCTGCGACCTTCAGGTTATGAGCCTGACGAGCTACCGGGCTGCTCCACCCCGCGCCAATATCGGCTGACTAAGCCTTTTGATCGGCAGGCTCAAGAGGAAAAGTGCAGTTAATTAAATTTTCACAATATTTCTGTCTTTTACCTCAAAATAGAGGGATCAATCAAAATGCTGACGATGCAAGAAGACCTGAAAAAGATTGCTAAAGCACCGAATTTGCTAGAACAAACGCTCGCGGCTTCAAAGCTCGATGATGTGACAGTGACAAAATCGGGTGAGTCGTTGGCGCCGACGACTTACGGATCGGTGTCGCATAACACCAAAACCCATGTTGATGATCGTGGCGAAGTCACCGAGCTTATTGATACGCGCTGGGACTGGCATCCGGACCCGATCAACTTCGCCTATACTTATACAATTCGGCCCGGCTATGCCAAAGGCTGGGGCCTGCATAAGCAGCATGAAGACCGGTATTTCCTGATCGAGGGACGCATGGAAATGGTGCTCTATGATGTGCGCGCTGACAGCCCGACTTACGGTAAGATCAGCAAAATCATCCTGAGTAAGGAGAATCCGCGCATTGTTAGCATTCCGCGTTTTGTTTGGCATGCAAATGCGAATATTGGCGAGGGTGAAGTCCGGGTGATCAACTTTCCGACACAGCCCTATGAGCATGCCAACCCCGACAAATATCGCCTGCCGCTGAACACGCCGCATATCCCCTACACGTTTAAGGGCGTTAAGGGGGGCTAGCGGCTTATGGCACCCCGCGTCTCCGTCTTACTACCCACCCATCAGAGGCCCGATACGATCGGGCTGGCGATAAGATCCATACTCGCGCAGAGGATGGACGACTTCGAGCTGCTGGTGGTTGGAGACGGGGCTGGCGCCGACACGGCCGGTGTTGTGCGCAGCTTTGATGATAGTCGGGTCAAATGGTATGATCTGCCTAAAGCGCCGGGCATTGGCTATGCCAACCGCAATATTGCTTTGAAAGAGGCAAAAGGCGCGCTCATCGCCTATGCCCAAGACGATGATTTGTTTTTGCCGGACCATCTACGCCAAATGTGCCAGCTTTTTGACAGGCGCAAAACGGTGGACTGGGCCTATTGCCGCCCGCTTTGGGTCAGCAACCATTGCCGCATATTGCCGAGCTTTGCCAATATTGAAACGCCGCGCGCGCGCAATGAGTTCATGACGCAGCGCAATTTTGTGCCGTCATCCTGCATTATGCACAGGCGCTCTTGCTTTGCTGATGTCGGCTATTGGCCGGAAGACGGCGAAAGCCAAGATTGGCATCTGTGGAAGAAGATCATTCTGGCCGGTGGTCAGAGCTGCGCTGGCTTCCAGCCTGTTCCTGGCGTTCTACACTTCCGGGCAAATTGGCGAACAACACCGCGCTGGACCATGCCTCAGCTGATGTCGCTGGAATCCGAGTCCCGCAATGCACCACATTGGCCTCGACAGCTGAAATTTGAACATGTTGAGACCGATCAAACCATTCAACAGTCACTCTGGACGCTTATTGAAGGCAAAAACGGGCCAGCATTCCAAATCCGCCTACAAGTCGGTCTTGTCCATTTATCGGACACGCTACACTGGAGCGGATCATCTGGTCTGTATTGAGGATTTTATTTGATATCGTTTTAGAGAGAATTGATGTTTCTTACTAGATCCGGCGGTGACTTACTCTCCCAC
>JAESRD010000099.1 GCA_016764835.1 Paracoccaceae bacterium
CATTTGCCTATCTCAAGGCCACCCTTGAAGCTATCGCCTCAGGCCATCCGGCTGACCGGATCGACAAGCTCATGCCATGGGCCCTCAATCAAGCGTCAAGATGAAATCTGGACGGCGCGTGCGTTCCGCTTACGGTTCAACTTTGAGACCGTATTGCCGTTGCCGGGTCTGAGACGGCCCTCGTGGCTGCACAAGCGCGCGCCCGCATGGCCGACCAGCCCGGCGCAAAGCAGGCGGCTGATGATGTGCTCGAACTGCTGGCTACTGTGTTTCGTGATCAGCACACCGGCGAGGCGGCTAACGGCACCAAAATCTCGCAACCAAAAGCGATAAAGTCGACTGCCGAAAGCGTCAATGTCGCGCATGCGGCTTTGCTTGATGCGACATATCTCGACATGGGTGGGCGCTATATTGCGCGCCAGCTGCAAGGCGTTGTGTTTAAAGATGACTCCGAAGATGCCCGCCTATGTCGATGTGTTCGTGCGCGAGCGGGCGCACCACTCGGCCCTGTGGAAAGAGTTTCATACCGCGGCGCAAGCCGGGCTTTCACGCAGTGGATCAAAGGGTTAGGCGTGAAGCTAACCCGGCGCATAGCCACCAAGGCGCTGTTTGGGCCAAAGGCGATGTTCGCCCCGATCCGGCACCATTCGCCCGCCTGCGCGTGGCATTTGCGCCAGATGATCTGCAGCTATTAGCCCGATCTGGTACTGGCCGAAGGCCCTGAAGACCTGACCCACCAATTGCCGCATATTCTAGAGCCTGATACTCGGTTTCCGGTGGCGATTGTGACGGTCCAAAAAGGTCATCAACGCTATTTCCCTTTCAGCGCCCACTCGCCCGAAACCATTACAGTGCAAGAGGCGACCAAACTGGGCACAGAGGCGCGGCTCATTGATCTGGCGAGCACAGTCCGGCCTGCACAAAACGCTGATATCCTCTATCAGGCCGAGCGAGCCTTTGGCACAGTGCGGTTCATAGCGGAGGCCTGCCACCGGTTGCGGCTGCGCGACGGGACCGAGCTGTGGGACCATCTGTTTGAAACCCAGATTGGCGGGGCCGATTGGCAGGCGTTCTTTGCCGATGTTTACGCCTATTGCTGGGCGATGCGTGCCTCTATGCCCGCAGCTGAACTGGCCGCCGATGACACTCGCGCGCTCGGCCAATATGCGGGCGCATTTATTGGCGGCGAAGGGCCAGCGCGTGGTTGTTGTTGCCGGTGGGCTGCATATTCCGGCCTTGGTCGAGGGCGGCGACGCCGTGCGGGTCAAGGCCAATGGGTCAGCCGAAAGCTACCTTATCGCCTACGGCGAAGAGGCGCTGGACGCCTATTCTGGCTACGGTGCTGGGCTGCGATACCCCGGCTGGTTTGACAGGCGGTAAACACCGCTAGCGCTGTTCTCGACTGGTCCACTTTGGCCCATGCAACTGCCCATGAACAGGCCGATCTTGGCCACGGTATCGCCCAGCCGCAGCTTGTCGAAACCCTGACCATGGCGCAGGGCCTCGCCCAGCTGCGCGACCGCTGGCAGGCCGCATTCCACGCCCATTCGCGCGGTCACGCGCTTGGCCAAGCCCCGCGTGTAGCCGGTCAGCCGCCCATCGTAGCCGATGCTGTAAAAACCGCCAGCGCCTTGCGTTTTGGTCTGTCAGACAGCCAGCGCCGCACGCGCAAATTCGACATCCGCCGCAAACCTGCCCATCTACGCGCCTCACGGTTTTGTCACCAGATGACAATCCTCGACACCGATTTTTCCAGCCTCGCCACCGGCCCAGACTTTGTTGCCGGTTTGCGCACCGATCTGCTGCATGAAGAATGGCAAACCGGCTGGTCGCCCCATCTTGAAGGCAAGCTGATCGCCGTGGCCCATCTGGGTGTTAGCGTGGCCAAAGCCGCCGCTGCCCGGCTGGCGGAGCACCGCGCCGCATTGGCCGACCAAGGCCGCGACAATGATCTGCCCGCGTTGCTCTACCTCTACCTGACCGGCCTGCGCGCTGGCCTCGGCGCGCATTTTCCGAGCCTCGCCACCGCGCTAAACCATGCCGCCGCGCGCAGCAGTGATTTCGCCGGGCTGGCCGAGGTGATCCGCCGGCTGCAAGCGATCGGGGCCGCGACTGGCCCGATGAGCGACCCTGCCGCACCCGATCTTATGCCATTGGTGCAACGCGCTTTTGGCAGGCTGGTCTATCTGTGCAATGATCTGCCGCAAACCCCACCCGATGATCCCGGCTCCAAGATTGAAGCGCTCAGCATTGTCGCTGGAATGTTGCGCGGTGGCCAAGCGGCTCAACCCAGCTCAACCCGCATGAAACCAGCTGTTTGGCCAGCGAAGTCAGCGCAGCGCTCGACTTCCTCTACCGGCGTGAATACGAGCAGCGCGGCATCAAGCCCGCGTCTGGCAAGCGCCGCGCTGATAGCAGCCCGACCAAGTTGCACGCGCTCGACTGGCTGAATGAGGCCCGCGAAATCTTCCCCGAACGGGTGTTCGAGCGGCTGCAAAGCGAAGCGGTTGAACGCTAATAGATTGCTGATCTGCTCAGCGACCCCAAAGTGCTTGAAGACCTGACACCATCGCCCGCTTTGCTCCGGGTTGTGTTGTCGTTTCACAACCGGGCCGATGCGGGGCTGTGCGCCGATCTGCGCCGGATTGCTCAGCAAGTTATTGACGAGATCATGGAGCGGTTGCAAAGCACGATCCGCAAGTCTCTGTCAGGCAGACGCAACCGGCATCTGCGCTCGCCAATGAGATCAGCCGCAAATTTTGACGCCCGCGCCACGATCCGCGGCAGTTTGGCCAGCTGGGATACGGAGCGCCAAGTGCTGCTCGCCGACAAGCTGCGCTTTAGTGCCCGGCAAAAGCGGCATCTCGATTGGACTGTGATCCACTGCGTTGACCAGTCTGGTTCGATGACCGACAGCCTGATTTTTTCGGCTCTAACGGCGGCAATTCTTGGTGGTCTGCCGGGGATATCGGTCAAAATGGTGCTGTTCGACACATCAGTGGTCGATGTCAGCGAGCAGCTCGACGAGCCGCTCGACCTATTGCTATCGGTTCAGCTGGGCGGCGGTACCGATATTGGCAAAGCGGTGAGTTATTGCGAAGGTTTGGTTGAGCAACCCGAGCGCATTGTGTTTGCGCTGGTCTCTGACTTTTGCGAAGGCGGGCGGCCGCGCCGCCTGTTGGCGGCAATCGCCCGACTAAGCGAGGCGCGGGTGCGGCTGCTGGGCATTGCCGCGCTTGATGACAGGGGCGTAGCTGATTACGACCGTGAGATGGCCGAACAGCTGGCCGGTATCGGCATGGAGGTTGCGGCGCTGACGCCTGATGCGTTTGCCGACTGGCTGGCGGAGGTGCTCAAGTGAGCCTCGCCGACTTAATTGCGGGCCATGATCAAGACGCTTTGATCGCCAGCAGCTCGAAAGGCGTGGTGATCCGCGCTGGCAAAGATGTGGCGGCGGGCAAGGTGCGGTTGGCAGCGCGCGACGAGACCAGTGCTACTTTGGATGCTGACCAGCAGACCGCGACCCTAAGCGCCGCGAAGCTGAGCGATGCGCGGTGCAGTTGCCCTGCTACGGGTTTGTGCAGGCACATCATCGCCTCGGTTTTGTACTTGCGCGCTAGCGGTGGGACGCCGCCGCAACTGGTTGTTTGGTCACATCAACATATTGCGTCGCACCAAGATATCGCGGCATTCGCCGGGGCTGATTGGCCGCGCGCTGTGTCACTGGCGGCTGAGGGCGGCAGCGTTACTGGGCAAAGCGGCCGGACAGTCAGCCTAGCCGCTACTGGCGAAGTAGCCAGTTTTTTTTGCCTGCTAAGCCATTGAAAGACGCAATATTTAAGGGTGACCGGCCGTCGCGCAAACGCTTGGTTATTGCTGCCGCGGCGCTGGTTTTAGCC
>JAESRD010000100.1 GCA_016764835.1 Paracoccaceae bacterium
GCGTTTTAAGCATATCGATAATATCAGCCGTATTGCCTGAGCTTGTAAAATCATCGCCAGTAAAGACATCAATAGGTGCGCATCAGGGTTGATTTGCCCGCCCCGGACGCGCCAATAAGGGCGATGCATTCGCCCGGCGCGGCGGTAAGAGACGCGCCCGACATGACAGGGATGACAGCGCCGCCCTGATGGTGCAGCGTGAATGATTTGGCAACATTATCGATAATAATCATAGGCTTAAACCTGCAAAACAGAGGAGACAAGAAGCTGCGTATAGGCATGCTGGGGGTCATCAAGCACTTGGTCCGTTAGCCCTGCTTCGACGACATAGCCGTCCTTCATCACCATCAACCGGTCGGCCAAGAGCCGCACCACGGCAAGGTCATGGGTGACGATGATGGCGCTGAGATTCATGTCGCGCACCAGCCCGCGCAACAGGTCGAGTAGCCGCGCTTGCACGCTAACATCGAGCCCGCCGGTAGGTTCGTCCATAAACACTAAGCGCGGCCCGGTGATCAGGTTTCGCGCGATTTGTAGGCGCTGCTGCATGCCGCCAGAGAACGCGGTTGGACGGTCATCAATCCGGTCGGCGTCTATTTCAACCCGGCCAAGCCAGTCGATCGCCTTGGCGCGGATTTCGCCGTAATGGCGGGCGTTTATCGCCATAAGCCGCTCGCCCACATTGCCGCCGGCGCTGACATTCATGCGCAGCCCGTCGCGCGCATGTTGGTGGACAAAGGCCCAGTCGGTGCGGGCCAGTTTGCGCCGCTCGGGCTCGTGCATTGTCACCGTGTCGCGCAGGCCAGCACCAGCAGTATCAAAGCGCACCGCTCCGCTATCTGGCGGCAAATGACCGGCCAAACAGTTGAGCAACGTTGACTTGCCAGAGCCGCTTTCACCAACGATCCCCATAACTTCGCCGGGGAAAAGGTCAAACGACACATCGGCGCAACCAATGCGGTGGCCATAATATTTGGCGATGCCATCTACTTGCAAAAGCGGGGTCATGCTGCATCCTCACCGAAGGGCACGCCTTGGGCGCCAACATGGCCTGCTTCGCGGCGTGATTTGCAAAAATCAGAGTCGGAGCACATGAACATGCGGCTGCCAGCATCATCGACGATCAGCTCATCAAGATAACTGTCTGTTGCGGCGCACAGGTCGCAGGCATGGTCCGCTTTGGTCGGCTCAAATGGATAATCATCAAAGTCGAGGCTGACGACTTTAGTATAGGGTGGCAACGCGTAGATGCGCTGCTCACGCCCGGCGCCAAAGAGCTGAATGGCGGCCATTTCCAGCTTGGGATTATCAAATTTCGGGATCGGTGATGGGTCCATAACATAGCGGCCCTCGACTTTGACCGGATAGGCATAGGCCGTGGCAATCGCGCCATGCTGGCTGATATCTTCGTAGAGCTTCACATGCATCAGGCCGTATTCTTCGAGGGCGTGCATCTTGCGGGTCTCAACCTCGGAAGGCTCAAGAAAGCGCAACGGTTCGGGGATGGGCACCTGATAAACAATGATCTGATCTTCGCTCAGCGCGGCTTCAGGAATGCGGTGCCGGGTCTGAATGACCGTGGCTTTGGCGGTGATCTCTGTAACGGCAATGGCGGCGGTCTTTTCAAAGAACCGGCGGATGGACACGGCGTTGGTCGTGTCATCAGCGCCTTGGTCGATGACCTTAAGCGTGTCGTCGGGTGTGAGCACGGCGGCGCTGACCTGCACACCGCCCGTGCCCCAGCCATAGGGCATGGGCATTTCGCGGCTGGCAAAGGGAACTTGATAGCCGGGAATGGCCAACCCTTTGAGGATCGCACGTCGGATCATGCGTTTGGTTTGCTCATCGAGATAGGCAAAGTTGTAGTCACTCATGGCGCAACCTCTTTTGCAGATATGGCCTTGCGGCGCAATTTGCGGATCAGTTCCAACTCTGATTGGAAGTCTACATAATGTGGTAGTTTGATATGTTCGAGGAATCCTGTCGCTTGAATGTTGTCACTATGATATAGGACGAATTCTTCATCTTGGGCCGGTGCGCCGACATTATCTTCGCCCAGCTCTTTCCACCGCAAGGCGCGGTCAACCAAGGCCATCGAGATCGCCTTGCGTTCGCTCATGCCAAAGACCAAGCCGTAGCCACGGGTAAATTGCGGCGGCTCGGTTTTAGAGCCCTGAAATTGGTTGACGGTTTCGCATTCGGTCACCTCTATTTCACCTATTTCAATGGCGAAGCCCAGCTCGGGGATGTCCATCTCAACTGCCACAGCGCCAATGCGCAGCTCGGCCACGAAGGCGTGATTGCGCGCATAGCCGCGCTGGGTGGAATAGGCCATGCCAAGGATAAAGCCCTCATCAGCGCGGGTCAGCGCCTGCAAACGCAGGGCGCGGCTGGCGGGCAGCTCAAGTGGGCTGCGGGTCAGGTCGGGGGGCGTGGCCGGGCCCTTGGGTTCGGGTTGGATCAGGTTCTCTTTGTTGAGAAACGCCATGATATGAGGCGTGACGGCAGGGCTGGCTTGTGCCGCTTGGGCTGAGGCGGCAGAGGGTGGCTCCCCATCGGCGGCGAGCTGAAAGTCGAGCAAGCGGTGGGTGTAGTCAAAGGTCGGGCCAAGCACTTGGCCGCCGGGCGCGTCTTTGAATGTCGCCGATACGCGCCGCACACACGCCATGGTTTCGGTGTCTATTGGCGCAGAGCCGCCAAGGCGCGGTAGGGTAGTGCGGTAGGCCCGAATGAGAAAGACCGCTTCTATCAGATCACCGCGTGATTGTTTGATCGCCAGCGCGGCAAGGTCTGGGTCATAAAGCGAGCCTTCGGCCATAACGCGGTTAACCGCCAGCGTCAGCTGTGCCCGGATTTGGGCGACGCTTAGCGCTGGCAGGGCCGTGTCACCGCGCCGCTCTTCGGCCAGCCATGCATGGGCATTATCAATCGCGCGTTCACCGCCCTTTACTGCGACATACATCAGCTCACCCTCGTTGTGCGGGCCAAGCCGGCAATTTTGTCTTCACATGTGAAATAGAAGTCTAGCCCCAGCGGGAAAGCCTGCGCATTGGCCTGAAACACCGCCGTCTCAGGCAGGTTCAAATGGGCAATGTTTTTGATGCCGGGGCCGCGCAGCACCGCGCCGCTTTCGCTAAGGCTGGGCATTTCAACAATGAGCGTGGCCGAACGGTCGGGGTATTCTGACACGCCGCGCGAAAAGGGCTGTGCGCGCAGCTCGGCCCAGAGGCCCACGGCAAAAACCGCCTCTGCGGGCGGCACAAATGGTGCGCCAGTGTGAAAGGTGATCCAGTCTCGCAGCGCCGGGCAGGCAAGGCTGGGCGCTAAAAACAGCGGTGTTTCGGGGTCGCAAAGCGTCAGCAGGGCAATGCCTGCGGCGACCGATAGCGGGGCAGGGGGCGCGGCCCCGGCAAGCTGGCCTATTTCGCCGGGGCGCGCCATAGCCCGCATTAGCGTGCGAAACGCATGGGCCGACTGTTTTGGGATGTCTGTAAAGCCGCCTTCTAAGCTGTGCTGTTGCATCAGTCTTCGCCCCGCACCATTGTGAAGAACTCAACTTTTGTAGCCGCTGCTTTGGCCGCGCGCAGTGATCTGCGGGCTGTGGTGGCGGCGCGTAGCGGCTGCAATATTGCGCTATCAATCTCGGGTGCGGCGTCGGTTTGCATCAGCGCATCTATCAGCGCGGCTTGCGTTGCATGCGCTTTGTCGCGGCCCTGCACATAGCCGTGGCCAACCGTGCCGCAGGCCAACTTGACCGTGCAGCGCGTCACGGTCATTTCGCCCAAGTTAAACGCAGCGCCGACCGCACCGGCCCGGCCGCGCACCATAACGCCGCCAATTTCTGGCGCGCGCAGTAGGTTATGCGCGGGCACGGCGCGGGTCTGCCAAAGGGCCGCAAGGGCAGCGGACTCGGCCTTGGCCAGCAGGCTCAGCCAGGCTTTTCGGGCAGAATTTGGGTCGACTATCATGTTCATCTAGACACCTTAGCGCTCGAACTATACAACTAGACAAATCATAGATTGTACCGCCCCAACCAACAAACCATTTAGTGTGAAATTTTGGTGACAGATGAAAAGCACCCCGATCTGGCAGGCCATTGCAGGCACATTGCGCCAAGACATTGTGAACGGGCATTATGGCCAAGGCGCCAAGCTGCCGACCGAGGCGACGCTCAGCAACCGCTTTGGCGTTAACCGCCACACGGTGCGCCACGCGCTAAAGACCCTCGCCGAGGAAGGGCTCGTGCAGCCCCGCCGCGGGGCCGGTGTGTTCGTTATCATGGCGCCGACCGATTATCCGATCGGGCGGCGGGTGCGTTACCACCAGAACCTGCGCGCTGCCGGGCGTGTGCCGGCCAAAAATGTGCTGCTGCTTGAAACGCGGCCCGGCAATGCACGCGAATGTGCCGGCCTTGCGCTGCCGCTGGGCGAAAGCGTGCATGTCTATGAAGGGCTTTCTTTGGCCGATGGCCAACCGATTGCGATTTTTCGCAGCGTCTTCCCGGCGCTGCGGTTTGCCGGGCTGATTGCCGATTTGCGCGCCTATGGCTCTGTCAGCACGGCGCTGCGTTTGGGCGGCGTCGCCGATTATACCCGCGCCTCGACCCGGCTCAACGCCAAGCTCGCCACCGCCACACAGGCCGTGCACCTCAAATGCAGCGAAGGGGCGCCGATCTTGCGCTCGATTGGCATCAATGTTGATGCTGATGGCAAGCCGGTTGAATATGGCCGGACGTGGTTTTCGGGCGACAGGGTGACGCTGACATTGGCCGACGACTAGGCCTCATAGCGCGCCAGAAATGCGGCGGCTTTGAGGCTGCGAAAATCATCCAAAGCCAGGCGCAAACGGGCATGGTCCCAGTCCCACCAAGCAAGGTCGATCATCCTTGCGGCGACATCGTGTGTGTAGCGCGCCCGCAACGGCACGGCCGGAATACCGGCGACGATCATATAGGGGGCCACGTCTTTGGTCACAATCGCACCGCCTGCCACAACACAACCGTGGCCGAGCGTTACCTCGGGCCGGATCTGCGCATTATGGCCGATCCATGTGTCATGGCCGATCACGGCGCGGCGCGTGCGGCGGTGGTCAAACCATGCGTCATCGGGGGCTGCATCGTCAAAATAGTCAGCAGATCGATAGTGAAAATGGTGCAGGCTGGCCTTGTCCATAGGGTGGTCGGTTGCACCAATGCGGACAAAGCTGGCAATATTGCTGAACTTACCAATCTGGGCATTGGCAATGTCGGCGTAACGGTCGCAATACGAATAATCGTCCAAGCTGCTATGCGCGAGACGTGTGCCATGGCCGACCTCGACATAGGCGCCAAAGGTCGTATCAGTCACTGTGCAATCGGGGTGCAGGAAGGGCTTATCTGGGCGCAAACGAGCCATCAATGACCCTCGCCATTGCCCCTGATCAGCTTGCGCCGCAGCCAGCCAGAGAGCGTGTCCATGGCCATAACCATGAGGATGATCAGGACAATGTAATAGGTGACTTCTTCCCAGTCTTTTTGGGTGATGATGGCTTGGGTGAGCAACAGGCCAATGCCGCCGCCGGTGATTGCGCCAATAATTGTGGCCGAGCGGGTGTTGGATTCGAGGTAATACAACACTTGGCTGAGCAGCACCGGCGTGAGCTGCGATATAACACCAAAGCGGTAGCGTTGCAGCGGCTTTGCCCCCGTCGATGTGACACCTTCGATCTGCTTCTCATCGACAT
This sequence comes from Paracoccaceae bacterium, assembly GCA_016764835.1. The sequence continues at coordinate 5,722 of JAESRD010000100.1, forward strand.
TTTCGAGCGCTTCAGAGAACATTTTGCCAAATGAACCGGTGTCCGTGAGCAAAATGGCCAGTGAGCCGGTGAGCGGGCCGGGGCCAAAGGCGCGCGACAAGATGATGGTCCAGATCAGGCCGTCAACCCCGCGCAGCAGGTCAAACAAACGGCGCGCAGCAAAGCGCAGCGAGCCGAGCGGGGTGAAGTTTTTGGCGGCAATGAAAGCCAGCGGCAGGGCGATAATGGCGCTGCCAAATGTGCCAAGAAACGCCATGAGCACGGTCTCAAAAAGCGCCCAAGCGACCATGGCATGTTGCCACATTTTGTTGCCCCAAAAGTCATGCCAGATCTCAGCCGCCTCGCCAGAAGTGGCAAGCGCCGCCAGCTGGCTAAAGCCGAGGCCATGATAGGGGCTATCGAGGGTGAAGAAGAACAGCTCCCAGCCAAAATCATATTTGAACACTTCGGTGCGGTTGCGGGTGATCGTCAGCCGTCCCCTGTCGGTCACAATGGTCAAACGGTTTTTTGAGGCATTGATAAAGTCGGGGACCGCCCCGTCTGGCAAAGTGGTGTCTGGCAACGTGGCGTTCACCCCGGTCGGGCCCGGATTGGCGGTGATGGTGCCGTAATCGGGCAATGTGAAGGTGATCTCATCGCCAAAAGTGACAAGGTAGCCTTCGCCAAGGTCGATCAGGGTTTCGGTCGCGGTGCGGGTGACCCAGTCTGGCCCGGTGCCGTCAGGATAGCGCCCTTTGCGCTCGCCTTCGATGGCGATGCTTACCGCGCCTGAGCGGTTGTCACGGGTGACATGGGTTTTGTAGCTATAGGAGTCAGACAGCAGCGTTTGGGCGTTTTCGACACTGACGCGGTCTGCCAGACCGGGAAAATCGAAGGCAAAGAAGATATAGACGAAATAGGCCATTATCACTGCCGGAAAGGCAAAGGACAGCCGCCGTTTGCGGCGCAATGCGCCGATGGATTGGGCATTCAATAATGCGAGCGTCATGTGGGCTGGCCCTCATATTTAGCGCCATGTGTCAGGCGGTTACGCAACAGGCTAGAGAGTTGGTCAACGATGACGATCGTGGCCAATAGCAGGATGAAAATCGCCGCAGCTTCATCAAACTTGCCTTGGCCCCAGCTGATTGTATTGCGCAGGTCATAACCAATGCCGCCCGCGCCGACGAAGCCCAAAATAGCCGAGGCGCGTATGTTGATTTCAAAGCGCAATAACGCTTAGCTGAGATAGTTGGGCACCACCTGCGGCAACACGCCCAGCCACATGCGCTGCGACCAGCTTGCCCCGGTTGAGGCCAGCCCCTCGACAGGTTTGAGCGAGGCGTTTTCATTGACCTCGGAGAACAGCTTACCGATTGCGCCAATTGTATGCAGCGCGATGGCGATCATCGCCGGCACCGGCCCACCGCCCAACAAGAAAATCAACACCAAGGCGATGACGATTTCGGGGATGGCGCGCAAGATGTCGAGCACCCGGCGCAAGGGGCCGACGAGCCACGGCACGGGCGCGAGGCCACGTGTAACCAGCAGCGACATGACCAACCCGATTATTGTGCCCAACAGGGTCGCGGCGGCGGCAATGTTGATGGTTTCCATCAGCGATGGCAGGTATTTTAGAAAATAACCGGGCAGCAGATGGGCGCGCTCTATCGCTTCGCCGATCACATCAGCCGGAAAATCAAAGATATTGGGGATGCCATCCCAAAAGCCGCCAGCATTGCGGCTGTCGGCGGTGTAAAACCCGCCAACCAACAGGGCCAAAAAAACGATGAACAAGATCATGTTCAACATCTGTTTTGTTCTGCGCTGTGCGAGATAGGCGGCCCTAATCTCGTGCGTTTGCGCTGGTATATCTAAGGCGCCGTTCATGCCTATCCTCAATAATTGAGCAGACCTCCACCAGTGGCAGAGGCCTGCGTTTTGCCACTAGGTGACTGTTTTAGTTAGACTTTGAGATGCGTGCCGCAACGATGGATGTGTAGGCATCATGGGTGATCGGATCAAAGCCGAGGCTTTCACCGGCGGCCACACCGTAAGCGCATTCTGGGTCGGCTTCGTGCAGGCCATCAACCAGCGCGGTCATTAGGTCTTTTACTTCTTGTGGCAGGTCAGAGCGCAAAACAACCGGGCCTTCAGGGATAGGCTCGGAGCGCCAGATTTCGACAAGATCGTTCATGTCGACCAGGCCTGCATCAACCGCTTTGCGCAGCGCGCCGGAATTGTAGCCGTCTTCCCAGTTGCCTTGGCCGTCGGCCCAGGTAACACCAGCGTCAATGTCGCCGTTATTGACCGCAACGATTGTCTGCTCATGGCCGCCGGTGAACCGAACTTCACCGAAAAAATCGTTTGATTCCATGGTGATGCCTTCGGCATATTGTGGGATCTCGATGGAGGGGATCAGGTAGCCGGATGTTGAGTTTGGGTCGCCAAAGCCGAAGGTTCTGCCAGCCATGTCATCAAGCGAGGCAATGCCGCTATCAGCGCGGGCAAAGCCGATTGAATGGTAGCCATATGAGCCATCAAGGTTGATCTTGACCAAGACAGGTTCAACAGCTTCGGGGTCTTGGATGAACACAGCTGCGTAGCTAGATGCGCCGAGCCACGCCATGTCGAGCGTGCCGCCAAGCAAGCCTTGGATCACACCGTTATAATCTGCTGGGGCGAAGAGTTTGGTTTCGACGCCGAGCAGCTCTTCTGTATAGGCGCGCAGACATTCGTTTGAGTTCAGCCGGTCTTGTGCGTTTTCGCCGCCCAAGAGGCCGATGCGGAACTCGGTGATCGTATGGTCGTCGGCCAATACGGGGCTTGTTAGGGCGGTTGTCGCAAGAGCGGCAAGAATGAAGTTCTTCATTTGGGTTCTCTCTCAGAGTTGGGTGGCCCCGAGCGGGGCGCGGGTAAAACGAGCAAAGGGTAAACGGGGTGGGTGCCTAAACAGCGGCTTGTTCCAGCGCCGGGCTGCTAGGCTTGGGCTGGTGGGCCATTTCAAGCGTTTCAATCTGGGTTGATGTGGCCGCCTCAGAAAACGAGGCATCAGCACCGTAAATATCGCGCGCGGCGCTGGTGGTCAGCTGCTCTGGCGTGCCGTCAAAAACAACCCGCCCGTCGCGCATGCCGATTACACGGTCGCAGTAGCGCCGCGCGGTATCGAGCGTATGCAGATTGGCAATAACCGTGCGGCCATCTTCTTCGTGAATAGCGCGCAGCGTGCGCATGACGACCTGCGCATTCATCGGGTCGAGCGAGGCGATAGGCTCATCGGCCAAGATAATGCGCGGGTCTTGCATAAGCGCGCGGGCAATTGCCACGCGCTGTTGCTGGCCGCCCGACAGCGCCTCGGCGCGTTTGGGCGCATGTTCAGCCACGCCCAGACGGTCAAGAATTTCTATGGCCCGGGTCACATCTTCTTCGGGGAAGATGTTAAACATAGTGGCCAAGGTTGACTGCCGGTTCAGCGTGCCATGCAGCACGTTGGAGACCACATCCATGCGCGGCACAAGGTTGAACTGTTGGAAGATCATCGCGCATTGTGATTGCCAGTTGCGTTTAGCCACACCTCTCAGCGAGGTGATGTTAAGCCCGTCAAAGGTGATCTCACCTGATGTGGCATCGGTCAGGCAGTTTAGCATGCGCAGCAGGGTTGATTTGCCAGCGCCAGAGCGGCCGATGATGCCGATCATGGCGCTTTGGCGCACTGTAATATTGACCTTGTCTACGGCGTTTTTATCACCGAAAGTTTTGGTCAGATCAGTTATTGTCAGCATAATGCGGCCCCCTTCGTTGTCCTTCACTAGGCCGCGTGGGAATCGATTTCTTAACAAAAAGATAAAATGATTATGACAAGCGCGCCGGCAGTTTTATGTAATGTCGGGCGCTTTATGTAATGTCGGGTTTATGTAATGTCGGGTTTATGTAATGTCGGGCGCTTTATGCAAAACAGACGCTCATGCAAAACGCGGTTGGCCAATCTTGGCCGGGCAATGTTTTACTGGGCCCCCCAGCGCGGCTGCCGGAAAGATGGCGCAATGATAGAAGATATCGACGGCTATTTTACCAAGGGCTGCGGCCGCAGTGACCGCTTCGCCACGCCGTATTGTTCGGCGCTGGTCTGGGCTGAAGGGCTTGGCGGGCATCGTCAAGTTAATGGGGTTAGTTTGATTTTTTCCAAACTGGCCAATTCGCCAAACCGCGTTTTCCCACGTGATATCGTGCCAGACTGCAAAAGCATCTGACCTAGCGTGACGATAGGAAATGGCGGAAAGCTTATGGCGGCGGGTAATCCCACCCGAAATTAGGGGAATGCGGAAGTAGAATTTTCTCGCCAATATGAACGAGGAGATTTTGATGAAGATGACAAGATACAGTGAA
>JAESRD010000101.1 GCA_016764835.1 Paracoccaceae bacterium
CGTGGTCTCCTGATCGGGAACGTGTTTAGCGATAGATACGGGCGAGGGTGCGCTGCTGCAAGGGGCAGATCAAAACGACCGCAAATTGGCAACTCGGAACCGGGCGCGATACGTGCCCGGTGTCAGACCAGTTATGGATTTGAACACCCGTGAAAACGCCGAGATGTCCTGATAGCCAGCCGACCAAGAGATTTCGGCGGCGCTGTCGTTGCTACGCTCCAGTGCACCACGTGCTTTTTCGATCCGCAGGTTCTGGACATAGTTAGCCGGTGAATAGCCAGTTGCCGCATCAAATCGACGCAAAAAAGTACGCAGTGTCAGCCCGGCAACATCGGCCAAATCAACGTTTGACAGCGCATTGGGAAACGCGGCTTCGATGTGGCGCTGAACCAGCAAAACAGCAGTGTCCCCGTGGCTTCGATTGGGCCGAAAGCTGGAATAATGGGTGTGCATGAAACCCAGATGGTTGCAGACCTGATTGGCGAGCTAAAGAAGTCAGGCCTCGGCATCTTCCTTATCAGCCATGATACCCGCGAAATGATGGACCTTTGCGACCGGGTTTCAGTAATGAAAAACGGCAAAATGGTTGGCACAGAGCGGGTTGAAGATGTGACCGAAGAAGACATATTGTCGATGATTATTTTGGGAAAGAACCCAAAAGATAAGGAGACATAATGTATATTGGGCTTGATCTGGGCACATCTGGGCTAAAGGGCATTGTCATTGATGATGCGCAAAATGTTTTGGCTGAGGCGGTGGCACCACTTAATGTGACCCGTCCGTTTGATGGTTGGTCAGAGCAGGCCCCTGCAGACTGGATCGTAGCGGCCGAGGCTGTGTTTGCTGAATTGGCAAGCAAAGTAGACCTCGGTGCGCTGCGGGCCATTGGCCTGTCGGGCCACATGCATGGCGCGACGTTGCTGGGCGCTGATGACGAGGTGTTGCGGCCTTGTATTTTGTGGAACGATACCCGCTCCTCGGTTGAGGCCGAGGAGCTGGACGCGCAGCCGATATTTAGGGAGCTGACAGGCAATATTGTCTTCCCCGGCTTTACCGCGCCCAAGCTGGCATGGGTCAAAAACTATGAGCCAGAGACCTTTTCTATGGTGGCCAAAGTATTGCTACCAAAGGACTATTTGCGGCTGTGGCTAACCGGCGAACATGTGGCAGAGATGTCAGATGCCGCTGGCACAGCATGGCTTGATGTCGGTGCGCGCGACTGGTCTGACGCGCTGCTCGCCGCCACCGATCTGGGCCGCGAACATATGCCAAGGTTGGTCGAAGGTTCCGAAGTGTCAGGCACGTTGCGCCCGGCACTGGCGGCGCAATTTGGCCTGCCAAAAGGTGTGGTCGTTGCCGGTGGCGGCGGTGACAATGCGGCCAGCGCTGTTGGCGTTGGCGTGGTGCAGCCGGGGCAGGCTTTTGTCTCGCTGGGCACATCGGGGGTGCTGTTTGCAGCCTCTGAGGCCTATCAGCCAGATGCGGCCAGCGCGGTGCACACATTTTGCCACGCCTTGCCAAATACGTGGCATCAGATGGGGGTGATCCTCGCCGCTGCTGATGCGCTCAACTGGTTTGCCAAAATTGTTGGCCAATCATCGGCCGAGCTGACCGGCCGCCTCGGCGCACTGCAAGCCCCGGCGCGGACGCTGTTTCTGCCCTATTTGGGTGGCGAACGCACACCGCATAACGACACCGCCATTCGCGGTTCGTTTTTGCACCTAGACCATGCCACCGACACTGATGCGATGACCCGCGCCGTGCTCGAAGGCGTGACCTTCGCGCTCAAAGACAGCCAAGATGCGCTGACCTCGACCGGCACCAAGATAGAGCGGCTGATCGCCGTTGGCGGCGGCTCGCGCTCTGACTATTGGGTGCGTGCCATTGCCACGGCCATGGAGCTGCCTGTTGAGATCCCGGTTGCCGGTGATTTTGGCGGCGCTTACGGTGCCGCTCGACTGGGTCTTATGGCGGCCACAGGGCAGGGGGCTGAGATTGCGACTATACCAAAGATTGAACGGGTTGTTGAACCCGACCAAGCGCTAATTCCCGCGTTTAAACAAGCACATGAGCGCTACCGCGCTGCATATACCGTCCTTAAAGGGCTCTAAGCAAATAGGTGATCTATGACTGACTTTTTCAAAGGTATTCCGGCCATCAAATATGAAGGCCCGGACAGCAGTAACGAATTTGCTTACCGCCATTACAACCCCGATGAGGTGGTGATGGGCAAGCGGATGGAAGACCATCTGCGCTTCTCAATCGCCTATTGGCATAGCTTTGCCTGGCCTGGAACTGACCCATTTGGCGGCCCAACATTTGAGCGGCCATGGGACGGCGACACAATGGAGCTGGCCAAGATGAAGGCCGATGTGGCCTTTGAGATGTTCGAAATACTCGGTGCGCCGTATTTCGCGTTTCACGATGCCGATGCCCGACCTGAGGGCGACAGCTACGCGCTCAATACGTCGCGCCTGCAAGAGATCACCGACTATATGCAGGGCAAGATGGAAGAGACCGGGGTTAAGCTGCTCTGGGGCACGGCTAACCTGTTTAGCCACCGCCGGTTCATGTCTGGTGCGGCGACCAACCCCGACCCAGAAGTGTTTGCCTTCTCTGCCGCGACGATCAAGAGCTGCATGGATGCGACCAAACAGCTGGGCGGCGAAAACTATGCGCTTTGGGGCGGCCGCGAAGGCTACGAGACCCTGCTCAATACTGATCTGAGCAAAGAGCGCAATCAGGCGGGCCGGATGTTGCAGATGGTCGTTGATTACAAGCACAAGATTGGTTTTGAGGGCGCGATCCTGATTGAACCCAAGCCGCAAGAGCCGACCAAGCACCAATATGACTATGATGTCGCCACCGTTTACGGCTTCCTCAAAGACTTTGGCCTTGAGGGCGAAGTGCAGGTGAATGTTGAGCAGGGCCATGCCATTTTGGCTGGGCACTCGTTTGAGCATGAGCTGGCTATGGCCCGGGCGCTGGGCATCTTTGGCTCGATTGATATGAACAAGAATGACTATCAGTCTGGCTGGGACACCGACCAGTTCCCGACCAATGTGCCGGAGATGACGCTGGCCTATTATGAGGTGCTGCGCGCAGGTGGTTTCACCACTGGTGGCACCAACTTTGACAGCAAATTGCGCCGCCAATCGCTTGACCCAGAAGACCTGATCCTCGCCCATGTTGGTGGTATGGATTGTTGCGCTGCCGGTCTGAAAGCCGCCGCAGCCTTGGTTGAAAACGGTGCGCTGGAAGCGGCACGTGACGCGCGCTATGCGGGCTGGGACAATTCAGATTATCTCGATAGCGATCTTGAGAGCATCACCGCCAAGGTCATTGCCGAAGAGATAAACCCTAAGCCACGCTCGGCCCGCCAAGAGCGGCTAGAGAACCTGATCAACCGGGCCCTTTGATCTGAAATTGCCAAAGGCGGCCCTGCAAAACCCGCCTTTGGCCACCATTTTTCGCTCAATTCCTTCTGATTGAAGCTGAACCGGCGCTTTCAACTCAAGCCTGAAAATTTCAATTTGAACGTGTGCCATCCGGGTAAGCATCTGGTTTTTCGGTGCAATTTTGCACGACTTGATAATTATCAGGTCAAAAATCACGCTATTTTGATGACTATTTTCGGCGGCGTTAATACTTTGTTAACGAAGGTTAACGGCGCGGATTCGAGACTTTCCAAAATCTTAGCGCCCCCTAAAAATGGTGCGCTTATGCGACTTAAACCCGTTTTATTTGCTCTGCTGGCATTGATCCCCTGCGCCGAAGCGGTGGCGACCTATGCCGGATACCGCGAACAAGTGATCATCTCGCGTGACGCCTCGGTCGGCTATATGTTACAGCCGAGCCAGTCAGTGTCATTGGCCAGCGGGCCACTTGAGACAAACAGATTTGGCATGCGCTCGCCCGAAGTGGTTTTTCCGATTGGGCAGGCCCAAGAGCGGCTGATCATTGCCGGCGATAGTATCGTCAACGCGGCCAATGTGGGCGATGCGGCCATTGCCTCGACCTTAGTGGCTGACCAGCTGGATTGCGGGATTGATGTGCTCAATGTCTCGGCGGGCGGCTGGGCACCGGGCAATTTGCTTGGCTATTTCAGCAGCTACGGATATTTTGAGGCCGAAACCATTGTGGTGGTGTTCAACTCTGAAGATGCGGCGGCAAAGGGGGCGTTTCCGGCCAAATGGGAGCCGCATTCATTCTATCAGCCGCCGCGCTCCGGCTTGGTGGCCTTTGTAAAACGCGAGCTGATTTCACGGATTTATCCAAGGATGTTCCCCAATACAAGTCAGGCAGGTAGCGGCGTTTCAGATATGAACGCGCTGTTGGCGCAGGCATCGCAAGAGGCGGGCCGGGTTATTGTGCTTTGGCATCCGACCCAGGCCGAAACCTTGGCCCATGCGCATGCGCCTGTGGCGATCCGCGACGCGGCCATGGCGGTGTCGGCGACGTTTGTTGAGCTGGGCTATGCTGGCGGCGATTATGTTGACCGGATGCATTTGGGCGCCGCGGCGCAGCCCGCCTTTGCCGCGCAGATTTTGCAGGTTTTGGGCATGTGTGGAGACACGCAAAGCGCACCACAAATTGAACGGGTCGGTCATTTGCAGACGGGCGGCACCACCAATATCTAGGCGGCTCAGCTATCGGGCGCGTGCAACTGCCCATAATTGCCAGCCTGAAAAAGTAGCGGCGCGCCGCTGCGGTACTGCGCATGCAAGACATGGCCCAGCAGGATCAGATGATCACCGCCATCATGGGCGCTGTGGCGCGCACAGATAAACCGGGCAAGGCAACCGGCCAGAACCGGCAATCCGTTTGGCCCGGTTTCCCAGTCTATCGCCGGGGGCGGGGCTTGCGGGTCACCGCGCCGGGCAAAGGTGGCACAGAGTTGTTTTTGATCAGCGGCCAGAACATGAATGGCAAAATGCGGCGCATTGGCGAACAGCTCAAACCGGCGTGAGTTGCGCGCGGGCGACCACAGTACCAGCGGTGGGTCAAGCGAGACGCTGGCAAAGCTGTTGGCTGTCATGCCCTCCGGCCCGTTTGGCCCGGCCACGGTCACAACGGTCACCCCGGTGGCAAATGCACCAAGAGCGTTGCGAAAAGCATTGGGATCATTGGGGGGTGAGAAACTAAACATTATACCATGGTATTTGAGCTGGTGGCCCCTATGCCAGTCTTATGTGGTTTTCTCAAGGCGTTGCTTGGCTATTTGCCTCTTGGCCCGATCCGCCTATAAGGCCGGCCATGACCCGCACTGTGCTCACCAAAGCGGCCCGTCTCTCTGTCGCCCCAATGATGGATTGGACTGACCGACATTGCCGGATGCTGCACCGGACGCTCAGCCGTGAGGCGCTGCTTTATACGGAGATGGTTACGGCACGGGCGGTGATCCACGGCGACCGGGAGCGGCTGCTGGGCTTTAGCCCGCCAGAGCAGCCGCTGGCGCTGCAGCTTGGTGGTTCTGACCCGGCTGATCTGGCGCAGGCGGCCAAGATCGGCGCCGACTGGGGCTACGGCGAGATCAACCTTAACTGTGGCTGCCCGTCTGACAGGGTGCAGTCGGGGACATTTGGCGCGGTGCTGATGAAACATCCGGGTCTGGTGGCGGAGTGCGTTGGCGCTATGGCCGCGGGGTGCGATGCGCAAATCACCGTGAAATGCCGCATTGGCGTTGATGATCAAAAACCGGCGCAGGTTCTGCCCGATTTTATTGCGGCGATGGCCGAGGCGGGCGTGACCCGGCTGACCATTCATGCGCGCAAGGCTTGGCTTAAGGGACTGTCACCAAAGCAAAACCGCTCTGTGCCGCCGTTGGATTACGGCTTGGTCATGCAGATGAAACGCGATTTTCCGAGCCTGCATATTTCGCTCAATGGTGGGGTTGAGAATTTGTCAGACGCGGCCGCTTTACTGGCCGGAGGGCTTGATGGGGTTATGGTCGGGCGGACGGCGTATCATAATCCGGCGGCAATATTGGGCGCGGCGGATGGCGTGATCTGGGGCGGGTTTTCGGCTGAGGGTAACGCGCAGTTGGGCCAGCATAGTGCGGCGGCTGTGGAGGCGATGTTGCCCTATATTGAAGCTCATCTTGGCACACAGGGCGCGCGGCTGCATCAGATTACGCGCCACATGCTTGGTCTGTTTTCAGGGCTGCCCGGCGCGCGCAGTTGGCGGCGAATATTGTCTGAGGAGGCCGGGCGGCCGGGCGCGGGCACAGATGTTGTGCAAAAAGCGCTAGCTGCTGTGTCGGATGCGGCCTTGCAGGCGGCGGATTGATCTTGTTTTATAAACAAGGGCGATTGCTGAGTTTATAGTGAGCGGCCAGAATGACCGTGGCTAAGCGGCGCGCTTTTAGGGGGCGATATACCAGAAATGAGCATTATATTAACCATGGCAGCCATGTTGCTGGCCATCGGCGCATTTGCCGGGTTTTTGGCCGGGCTATTGGGGGTTGGCGGCGGCATCGTGCTGGTGCCTGCGTTCTTTTATGCTTTTAAGACAATGGGCTATGACAGTCCGCAGCTGATGCAGCTGTGCCTTGGCACCTCGCTGGCGACGATCATTGTCACCTCGGTGCGCTCTGTGTTGAGCCACAATAAAAAGGGCGCGGTTGACTGGCAGGTATTGCGCAGCTGGGCGCCGGGTATTGTACTTGGCGCGCTGGTTGGGGTGTTTACCGTGGCGCAGCTGCGCACCAGTGTTTTGCAGGCGATCTTTGGTATTTTGGCGATGAGTGTCGCCACTTATATGGTTTTTGGCCGCAGCACCTGGCGGCTGGGGCCGACCATGCCAAAGGGAATTTTGCGGGCCACCCTATCGCCTATGATGGGCTTCTTGTCGGTGCTTATGGGTATTGGCGGCGGCTCCTTTGGCGTGCCGATTATGTCATTGTATTCTATGTCTATTCACCGGGCTGTGGCTACTGCGGCCGGGTTTGGTATGATCATTGCGGTGCCATCTGTGATAGGGTTCCTGGCCGTGAGCATGCCTGAGGGCGGCAGCCCGCCGTTTAGCATTGGCGCAGTGAATTTCGCTGCGTTTTTTCTGGTTATTGCCATGACGCTGCTGACAGCGCCTTTGGGTGCCGCAGCCGCGCATAAAACCGATGCGGCAAAGCTCAAGCGGATATTTGGCATATTCTTGTTCTTGGTCGCGTCAAACATGTTGCGCAAGGCGGCAGGGTTTTAGGGCTTTGCTTGGCGGGCCGCGCGTCCGCCGCGGCGCTGTTTGTGCGCGGC
>JAESRD010000102.1 GCA_016764835.1 Paracoccaceae bacterium
GGTGACGCCGCCACGCAAGGTGACCACGCCTTCGGCCGCATGCATGCCGCGAATGTCTTCGGGCGTGGTTTCGCGGCGCACCAAGATACAGGCCTCACCGCGCGCGGCACTGGCCTGCGCGGCCTCGGCGGTGAAAACAATCTTGCCTGACGCAGCCCCGGGGCTGGCGGCAATACCGCGCCCGATCACGTCACGCTTAGCCTCAGGATCAACCTGTTTATGCAGCAGTTCTGACAGAGCCGAGGGGGCGATCCGCATCACAGCCTCGTCTTCGCCAATGATGCCATCTTGGGCCAAAGTCACGGCAATACGCAGAGCGGCGCGGGCTGAGCGCTCTACCCTAACCCCATCAAGGATAAGGATTTTACCGTCTTCTAAGGTAAACTCGATCTGCATTTCTTCGCGTAGGCGCGCGCGCACGGCCGCGCCAAACTTAACCAGATCGGCAAAACAATTTGGGCAAAGCTCCTCCAGCGACGTCCCGCGGGCACCTTTGGTCAGATATATCGTGTCGCCGCCCGCCGTCAGCGCCTCGCGGCCCTGACTTTGGCTCAAATAGCGGCCGGTGATTTGCGGCGCGCCGGTCGCGGCATCAACAAACTGAATAACCCCAGAGCCACTGACACCAGCACCGACGCCGAGCGCCATGGCTTGGACCACCAGCCCGAGGCCCGCATCGGCTGGCGCGCCTTTGGCTTGGCGCAGGAGCCGGGCTGTCGTGCCCTCCCAAGCACGTGCCATGCTGCGCAAAACCGCCGCCAGCTGCACTTCGATTGACTGTGGAAACGGCTCGTCCATTTCCTCTTCAAAGCTGCGCAACATGTCGCGCACGGCTTGGGCGTTTAGCGTGTCGGGGATGTAGAATGCATCAGGATCAAGCCGCACAACATGCACCGCATAGGACTGAATGAACCGCAGGTAGAGTGAGGTCGCCGCCTCTTCGCCAATGCTTTTGCCCATTTTGGCATAAGCGTCGTCATTCATGCCGATATTGAGGATCGCCCCCGGCCCGCCCCAGTCAGGCTCTTGGCTAGACGGACGCACGGAAAGCAGCGGCGCCGCGCCAAAATGTGCCAAAATTTGCGACAGATCGGGCAGCTGGCCAGAGGCCGCATCATGCACAGTTGAAAAACAAAGCGCCACGGTTGTCGGCACTGGCAGGTCTAGCCTGATCAGCCGTTGCAAGCATTTTGCACGGCCACCATGCGCGTTAGCCGCCATGGCGGCATCTGATGTTATCAGTGTAACGCGTTGAAATCGTTTATCTTGCTGCATTGCGGCACCAACCCCTCAACCGGAACATAGCCCTCAGCCGCAATCGTGCAAGCCCTGCTTTTCAATCGGGCGGAAATTTCGTAGGTTTTCGCCGATTATCCTTCAATCATGGTCAGGTCAGCGACAGTCAGGCAGATGCTGCGAATACGGCTCAGCAGGTTCAGCCGATTGCGCCGCAAGACCGAATTATCGGTGTTGATCTGGACGCTGTCAAAGAAGGCATCTATCGGTTGGCGCAGGGCGGCCATGGCACTCATGGCCGCCTCGTAATCTTCGGCCTTGATCGCTGGCGTGATGATCTCTTCGGCCTGATCAAGTGCTGCGAACAATGCTTTTTCACTGTCAGCTTCGGCAAATTTCACATCTGCGCCGTAGGAATACTCAACCCCGTCAGCAGCCTCGGCCTGTGACAAGATATTGTTGGCACGTTTGAAGCCTTGGATAAGGTTTTCGCCATCATCTGTGCCCAAAAGCGCTGACAATGTCTTTGCCCGTTTGGCCAAAGCTGTCAGATCATCATTGCCCGGCATGGCCAGACAAGCGTCAATCACATCATGGCGCACACCCGCGTCGCGCAGGTAAACCTTGAGCCGGTCATGGATGAAGCCCATGAAATCATCGCCCAGATCGGGGATAGCTTTGGCGGCATTATCGATCGGGTCGAGATCATCGCCGGTCATCTTCTCGCGGATGCTCTGCCAGGCCGCACCAAAGACGCCGTGCTCGGCGATCAGCTCAAGAAAGTCGTCGAGCAGGCTGTCATTATCGCTGCCAGCGGGGCCTATATTGAGCCATTCAAGCCGCAAGGCCTGGGCCTCGAAGACCGACTTAAGCGACAGGCGCAGATCATTGCTGATGATCAGCCGGATCACGCCAAGAGCCGCGCGACGTAGCGCAAAGGGGTCTTTTGAGCCGGTTGGCTTCTCATCAATTGCCCAAAACCCGGTCAGCGTGTCGATCTTATCGGCCAAAGCCACGGTGACACTGACCGGCGCTGTTGGCACGTCGTCTGACGGCCCCAGCGGCGCATAATGTTCTTGAACGGCAGCGGCGATGCTGTCGCTCAGCCCTTCGGCTTTGGCATAGTAGCGGCCCATGAGCCCCTGCAATTCGGGGAATTCGCCAACCATTTCTGACTGTAGGTCAGATTTGCAAATGCGGGCGGCTGTCAGCGCGCTGTCACGGTCAGCGCCGGTGGCGCGCAAAAGCGCGGGCACCAAAGCGGAGATCCGCGCAACGCGGTCTGCTTGCGTGCCGAGTTTATTGTGGAATGTCACATTAGCTAGACCAGCACCCATGCCGGTAAGGCCCGCATCAGCTACAATGCGCAAGTCATTGTTCCAAAAGAATTTTGCGTCACTCAAGCGGGCGCGCAGAACCTTGCCATTACCGGCCAAGATCGCGGCACCACCGTCTTTGGCTGCAATATTTGCAACGGTGACAAAATGCTCAATCTGGTTCGATTTTGGATTGCGCACTGAGAAGAATTTTTGGTGCTCGCGCATCGAAGTTTGCAGCACTTCTGACGGCAGCTCCATAAACGCGGCCCCAATCGGGCCGATCAGCACGACCGGCCATTCAACCAGCCCGGCAACTTCGGCCAACAGTGCTTTGTCTTCGACCAGATCGAGACCCTGCGCGAAGGCCATGTTGCTCGCCTCTTGCCAGATGATTTCTGCGCGCTGCTCATGGCGCAGCAAGACGTGGTTTTGCTTTAGCTTCGCCTCGTAATCACCGAAAGAAGTTACCGAAAACACCTCTGGCCCCATGAAGCGGTGGCCACGGCTGGTGGCACCTGCTTTGATATCACCAACACTTGCAGGCACGGTTTCAACGCCGCCCTCATCGCTCAAGATGCACAAGATCGAATGCAGCGGCCGCACCCAGCGCAAAGCGCCAGCACCCCAGCGCATCGACTTTGGCCATGGAGAATTGCGGATGGTTTCTTCGAGGGCCTCGGCGGTGATCTCGGCGGCAGAGCGGCCCGGATACACAGTGGAGGCGAAGTAAACCTCGCCCTTTTTGTCGGCCCGTGTCTCCAGTGCAGCGCGCTCCACCCCGGCCGAACGGGCGAAACCATCGACCGCTTTGTCAGGTGCGCCAACCTTGGGGCCTTTGCGCTCAACCTTGCGCTCTGGGCTGGCCTCGCTCAAGCCCTCAACGACCAACGCCAAGCGGCGTGGTGTAGAGAAAGCGGCGGCAGACGCATAGGTTAGCCCGGCTTCGACCAACTTATCTGTCATCAGACGGCGCAGGTTATCGGCGGCTTTGGCTTGCATCCGCGCCGGAATTTCTTCCGAAAACAGCTCTATCAGTAGCTCTTTCATTCTATTGTCCTTCTGGCGGCGGCGGGCAGTCGTCGGGTATCGGCTCGCCGTTAAACTTGGCTGCGCCGCAATGGTTTATTTGGTGCCAGGCAAAGGCGGATCCATCTGGGTAGACGGCGATAACGCGGTCGATCCCGTATTGGACATGGCCAATGCTCAGGTAAGTCTCAACCGCGTCTGCGGCAATGTCTGCGCCAATTTGGTCAGCATCAAAACAGTCGAACCAGCTGGGGGCGACCAACGGCTCTGCCGCCGGATAACCCGCGAAACGTGTGGCCAGATCAGCCAGTGGCTCGGCAAGATCAAAGCAGGCCCGGTAGCGGATTGGCGATGAAGTGCTGTCGATACCTTTGAAGTTTTCGAACATAACATTCTGTGATTCGGCAGTATCGAGCGTCGTTAATTGCACATTATCAACCTGATCGCCTGCCAGCTCTTCATAATAATAGTAGACCTGAAGGTAATAAAGCGCGCCGCCGCCAATGGCGCAGACCACCAAAATTGCCAGTATCGCGATGCGGCCCATCATGGCTGAACATCCTCGGCACCGCCAGCCTCGGTCAGCACAAACGCATCTGCGCAGGCTTTGGCCAGCGCCCGGACCCGGCCAATATAGGCTTGGCGTTCGGTGACAGAGATCACGCCGCGCGCATCGAGCAAGTTGAACATATGCGAGGCTTTGATGCATTGATCATAGGCCGGGTGGGCCATGATAATGTGCTTGCCTGTGCGCGGGTCGAGCGCGTCTTGGGCGAGGATATTGGCGCATTCGGCCTCGGCATCTTCAAAATGGCGCAGCAATTGCGCGGTGCTGGCCACATCAAAGTTATGGCGCGAATATTCTTCTTCGGTCTGGCGAAATATATCGCCGTATTTCAGCGGTGTCGGGCTGGCCGGGTCGTTGAACGGCATGTCCATGACATGATCAACGCCGAGCACATACATGGCCAAACGCTCTAGCCCGTAGGTCAGCTCGCCCGAAACCGGGGCGCAATCATGGCCGCCGACTTGCTGAAAATAAGTGAACTGGCTGACTTCCATGCCGTCGCACCAAACCTCCCAGCCCAAGCCCCAAGCGCCCAGCGTCGGGCTTTCCCAGTCGTCTTCGACAAAACGGATGTCATGCAGCGCCATGTCGATGCCAATGGCTTCGAGCGAACCGAGGTACA
>JAESRD010000103.1 GCA_016764835.1 Paracoccaceae bacterium
GGCGTAGATTTGGCTCTGGCGATAGAGCGGCAAGTGGTCCGCATATTTGCTGACCAGCACATGGGCCAGCAGACCCGGCCCGGGACGACCACGCTCAATTGGGCGAGATGGTAGCGGTGCCTGCATCACGGCCTCGCAGCACGAACAGGCCATGTATTACCCGGCAGGTGATTGTTGACAATCACCGTAAGGGCGCGGACGAATGATGCAGTTTACAACAAAGCGGCCGGGAACATATTCCAACGCCTCTGTAATGTCTTCGCCGAGCATCTTCAACGACCCACCGCAACGGTGTCAGTGCTCGCCGGGCGACAGGATCTCTTCGTTGCGCTCCAAATGATCGGGTAATGGCTTGCGGCTATGTCGGCGCGTGGGCTTTTCCTCTGGAGCGGGAATTGCTGGGTTTGCCTGAGATTCCGCAGATGCTGTAGTCTGCTCATCCTCGGCCAAGGTAAGATTCAGCTGATCCAGGCTCTCGGATTTTAATCCGAACCCCTCTCGGCAGATTGCTGCGCAATCGCCTGTCAGGCAGTGGGTGCCAATTGTGGCCCGCAAGCTGGTGCTTCAACTTCTCCCCTTTCATTGATTGCTACACAATCAACTGTCGGGTAGTGGATCAGCAATGCCTGTGACTTCACCTCAGCCGCCAGAACCTTGCTCACAGCGCGCAGTTCAGTCGGGTCTTCAGGCAGGATATCAAGGGCTTTCAGCATCCCAGATCACATAGCAAAACTATCCGGAAACAGGAATCCCGAAAGAGCCAAACCTTTAAGCTTTATAGGCTATCCGACCGAAAGTGGCCGCCATGCCTTTTGCGGCATGCGCCAGTCGATCCCCTCCAGCAACATCGACAAATGTGCACCTGACAGGCTGATCTTGCCGTCCTTGGCTGCGGGCCACACAAACCGCCCGTTCTCCAAACGCTTGCTGAACAGGCTTGCACCCTGGCTGTCCCAGCAGATAATCTTCAGCAGATCACCGCGCCGTCCACGAAACACGAACAGGTGGCCGGAATACGGGCCTTCCGCCAAGACCTTCTCAGCCTGTGCTGCCAGCGTATTGAACCCCCGCCGCATGTCCGTCACGTCTGCCGCCAGCCACTCACGCGTTTTGGTTGGAACCGGGATCATGACAGTAATCCCCGCAATAGGCTGCCAGAGAATCACGATCAAACCCAACCTCCGCGCTAATCCGATGGCCGCCAGCCAGTTCAATCTCGATCCGCCCTTCCGACCTCAAAAGTGGAGGTGCGGAAATCGGCTCCGGCACCACGCAGGGCTGCTCAATCTCACCGGCAAGAATACAGTCTCGACCTCGATGGATGTTGGCGCAAAACGCGGGTCCTTCAGCCATTTGAAAATCAGATTGGCATTCATCGCGTAGCGGCGTGCCACCAGCGCAACCTAAATACCGGACACCGACGCCTGCTGGCAAGTTGACAGCTTCTCATCATCCGACCAAAATCGGTTCTTCCGCTTACCCGTCATAGAGTGCCCCATAGTGTCCACTAACAAGGTGGAAACTACCGCGCGGAAATGTCAGACGTTAGGAGTGGTTCATCGGACGCACACATTACATCAACAGAGCCGCAGATTGCATAAAAATCTCTTCCGCGTCAATGTCAACAAACAAATCAACAGAATACCGGTCCATGTTATAAGCGATATTGGCCATGACATTGGTGTAGCTGTTTCCGCTACTTGAAACGAAATGTTTTACTTCTGTGGCGACATAGATGCCCGAAGCAAGCTCAGCCTGTCCATATAGCTTATATGTCGTTGCGCCACGTTCAGAGAAATTGACGGTTAAAGCCACGCCGTAAGTTGCTGAATTATAATCTAGATCTAGCCTAACGGATGGAGAGTTTGTGCTGCCATCTCGGCCCCGGCCTCAATCTGGGCGCAAAAAATGCGCGGCACCGATTCTGCCCGAATAGTACATCGTATCATCATTGTCATATTTGAGAGTTTGAATATTACCGAAAACGAGAATATTGCCGAACAGTTTTCAACATTGGCACTGGCAATGATTTCTGAATATCCTGAATAATCGTAATTTGTGTATTCGAGTGAATAATTCGAATAGTTCAGGCCGACTTCAGCGGTAGAAATATGAGCGGAAAGGAACATGCGCCCAGCAGCAATCACATTGTCACATATGTAGAAATCGCCAATAAGTTGTAAATCAGCAAGTTGAGGCAGCTGTGTTTCAATGTGGCTAGAGCACTTGCAGGCGCCTCATGGTTGAGCCGCCTGCAAGAAGTTTGAGCTCAGGCGCTGACTATAGAAGTACTAAACATCATCGCTGCCATCCACTTCTTCCTCTTCACCCTCAGCAATCCACGCCACCGAGACAACTTTTTCGCCCCTGGCCGTGTCAAACACTTTGACCCCACCAGCACTGCGCGAACGGAACGAGATACCCTCAACAGGCACGCGAATGGCTTGCCCGGTTGATGTGACCAGCATGATTTGATCGGACATCTCGACCGGGAAGGATGACACAAGATCACCGCCGCGCATGGCTTTGTCCATTGCCGCCACGCCAAGCCCGCCACGTCCGCGCACCGGGTAATCATGGCTGGAGCTGAGTTTGCCAGCGCCGCCAGATGTGAGCGTTAGGATCAGATTTTCAGAGGCTGACATTTCGGCGTAGCGCTCGGGGCTGATAGCCCCCGCTGCGGCATCTTCTTCTTCGGTTTCGGCGTCATCGGTCAAGCCGGCCACGGCACGGCGCATTTTGAGATAGGCCGAGCGCTCTTCGCTTTCAGCTTCAAAATGGCGGATGATCGACATGGAAACGACCTTATCTGTGCCAGACAGTCTGATGCCGCGCACACCTGTCGAGGCCCGGCTTTGGAAGACGCGGACTTCGGTCGAAGGGAAGCGGATGGCACGGCCAGAATTGGTCACCAGCATTACGTCATCATCAGCCGAACAAATCCGGGCATTGACCAAGGTTGCATCGGCGAAATCATCTTCAAACTTCATGGCGATCTTGCCGTTGCGCATGACATTAGTAAAGTCTGACAAGGCGTTACGCCGCACAGTGCCGCGCGATGTGGCGAACATGATTTGCAATTCGCCCCAGTCTTCTTCTGGGCGGTCAACCGGCATGATCGCGGCAATGGAAACCCCCGGAGGGATCGGTAGAATATTGACCACAGCCTTGCCTTTGGCGGTGCGCGAGCCTTGCGGCAAGCGCCAGGTTTTCAACTTATAGACCATGCCGTCCGTGGTGAAGAACAGCAGCTGGGTATGGGTGTTGGCGACGAACAGGGTTGTGACCACATCTTCGTCTTTGGTGGCCATGCCGGTCAGGCCCTTGCCACCGCGTCGCTGGGCGCGAAAATCAGCCAAAGCCCTGCGTTTGATATAGCCAGACTGGGTGACAGTCACCACCATATCGGCGCGCTCGATCAGATCTTCGTCATCCATATCGCCGGCCCAGTCGACAATCTCGGTGCGGCGCGGCACGGCGAACAGGTCACGCACTTCGCGCAGCTCGTCGCGGATGATGTCCATTATCCGTTCGCGTGAGCCGAGAATGGCGAGGTAGTCTTTGATCTTGGCGGCCAGCTCTTGCAACTCGTCGGTGACTTCTTGCACGCCGATCTGCGTGAGGCGCTGTAGCCGCAGCTCAAGAATAGCGCGGGCTTGGACCTCGGAGAGATTATAGGTGCCGTCCTCATTCATCGTATGCGATGGGTCATCAATCAGCTTGATATAAGCGGCAATATCTTGGGCAGGCCAGCGGCGCGACATCAGGGCCGCACGGGCGGCGGCGGCGTCGGCACTGGCGCGAATGGTGACAACAACTTCGTCAACATTGGTCACGGCCACGGCCAGACCGCACAGGATATGTGAACGTTCGCGGGCTTTGCGCAGCTCAAACGCGGTGCGCCGGGCAACAACATCTTCGCGAAAGTCGATGAAGTTGGTCAGGAAGCTGCGCAGCGTCAGCGTTTCTGGGCGGCCACCGTTAAGCGCCAACATATTACAGCCAAAGCTGGTTTGCATTGGCGTGAAGCGGAACAGTTGGTTGAGCACAACCTCGGCCGTGGCGTCGCGCTTTAGCTCGACCACCACCCGCACACCGTTACGGTCAGACTCGTCTTGCACATGGGAAATACCCTCAACCCGCTTGTCACGGGCAGTTTCGGCAATCCGGTCAATCATCGAGGCTTTGTTCACCTGATAGGGAATCTCGTCGATGATAATCGCCCAACGGTCTTTGCGGATTTCTTCAATATGGGTTTTCGAGCGGATCACGACAGAACCGCGACCTTCAGTATAGGCCTTAAACGCGCCAGCACGGCCAAGCATGAGCCCACCTGTCGGGAAGTCGGGGCCGGGCACAAAATCTATCAGTTGTTCTGAGGTCAGGTCAGGCTCATCAATCAGCGCCAGCGTTGCCTCGATCACCTCGCCGAGGTTATGCGGCGGAATATTGGTCGCCATACCAACGGCAATACCGCCAGCGCCATTGACCAACATATTTGGGAAACGCGCTGGCAGAACCATTGGTTCGCGGTCTTTGCCATCGTAATTGTCCTGAAAATCGACAGTGTCCTTGTCGATATCCGCCACCAAGAAGCTGGCGGTCTTGTGCATGCGCACTTCGGTATAGCGGTAGGCGGCGGCCTTATCGCCGTCCATCGAGCCAAAGTTACCTTGGCCATCCAGTAGCGGCAGCGACATTGAGAAAGGTTGGGTCATGCGCACAAGGGCATCGTAGATCGAGGCATCGCCATGCGGGTGATACTTACCCATCGTGTCAGCCACCGGCCGCGCAGATTTGCGGTACGGCTTGTCATGGGTATTGTTGGATTCTTGCATCGCATAGAGAATACGGCGGTGCACTGGCTTTAGCCCGTCTCGCAGATCAGGGATCGCACGGCTGACGATCACGCTCATCGCGTAATCGAGATAGGAGGTTTTCATCTCAGCGGTGATAGAGACCGTTGGTCCGTCATAAACTGCCCGCACGGGTTGTTTATTTTCGTCTTCGCTGGGGGGGATTGGTGTATCGCTCACTGGTGGGGCCTACTTTGCCAATAGCTAGATATTGTGGCCCCCAATGTACCACCCCCAGCAGGACCGGTGCAATGGCCCGCGCCCTTATTTAGCGGCTATTTGGCCCCGTTTTGCGGCCAAAACCCAGACAAGGACCAAAACGGCGGAAAACAGCATGTTCCAGCTGGCCATAGACAGGCCAAATAGCTGCCAAGAGACCTCATCGCACAAGATCAATCTTGGCCCATCAAGCGACAAAAGATCACTTGCATTAAGCCCACCAAGCCCGCCGCCCGCGCCGGTGCAGCTGGCGGGGCCTTCCCACCAGTCACGCTCAACCCCTGTGTGGTAAAGTCCAAGGCCAGAGGTCACGGCAGCGGCGGCAGCGCCGAGCCAAGGCAAAAAGCGGTTGAGCGGCGACCGGGTGAGCATGAGCGCCAACATGCCAATGATAATCGCCGCGACATGCGGCCAGCGTTGCCACAGGCACATGGCGCAAGGCGGATAGCCAAAGGCCTGAAATAAGAAGGCACCGGCCAGTAGAGCCGCAGAGCCGCTCGCTGCAAAGAAGATGAGCGCGTTTTTGGTCACAGATACCTCACAAGGAAAAAGCCGCCGAAGAGCAAAATGCAAAACACTGAGAAAACCAAGCCGAGACGTTTTTCAATAAAGTCGCGGATAGGTTCTCCATAGCGCCGCAGCAGCGCCGCCACGAGGAAAAAGCGCAAGGCGCGGGCAAAAAGTGAAGATATGACAAATATTGGCAGTGATAGCCCAGTCACACCAGAGGCAATGGTAATAACTTTGAACGGAAACGGCGTGACGCCCGCGACCAGCACAACCCAAACGCCCCATTTATTATAGCGCGCTGCGAATTCTTCAAAAGCATCGGCTTTGCCGTAGAATTCCAACAGCGGTTGGCCAACTTGGTCAAACAGGCCGTATCCTATATAATAGCCAAGCAATCCGCCCAGCACCGAGGCGATAAGCGCCACAGCGGCATAGAACCATGCCCGCGCAGGCCGGGCCAGAATCATTGGGATCATAATGATATCTGGTGGGATCGGGAAAAATGAGGATTCTGCAAAAGACACGCCCGCGAGGCCCCAAACTGCTTTTGGAGATTGCGCGAGAGAAAGTGTCCAGTCGTAAAGTCGCCTGATCATGCTGATCTGCCTGTAATTATTTGCGTCTTCGGCTCTGCCATTTCAATTTTTCGGCGCGGCCAGCCTATATAGAAGGCTTCGCCTGTTCATTTTTTACTTCTTAGGCCATGGCTTGCGGCTATGGTCAATGAGAAGCAGATGAAATGGGTGATTGGGTATGAAATGGCAAGGGCGGCGCGGAAGCCGAAATATTGAAGATCGTAGACGCTCTGGGGGCGGTGGCCGCGCAGGTAAGGCAGGTGGCATTGGCGGTATCGGCCTGCTGATCGTGCTGGTGATTGGCTACTTTCTTGGCATTGATGTGACTTCATTGCTTGACCAACAAGGCACCGGGCAAAGTGTCCAAACCACGGCAGGCCCGCTGAGCGCCGCAGATGAGCGCGCCGGACAGTTTGTTTCAGTTACCTTGGCCGATACCGAAGAAGTCTGGGCCAAGATATTTCGTGAAGAACTGA
Source organism: Paracoccaceae bacterium (assembly GCA_016764835.1). The sequence goes on from JAESRD010000103.1 coordinate 6,637, forward strand.
ACATGACCTATAATGCACCAATACTGGTCTTGTTTCGCGGCCAGACCCAGTCAGCTTGCGGTGCGGCCAGCGCTGCCTCTGGGCCGTTTTATTGCCCACCCGAAAAGAAGGTCTATCTAGATACGGCGTTCTTTGTGACCATGGAAAATCAACTCGGCGCGGGGGGCGACTTTGCCGCCGCCTATGTCGTGGCTCATGAAATTGCCCACCATGTTCAAAACGAGCTGGGTATTCTTGGCGAAGCAAACGCGGTGCGGGCGCGGGTATCCGAAGCCCAGTCAAACGAGATATCTGTGCGGATCGAGCTGCAAGCCGATTGTTTGTCTGGTGTTTGGGCCCGTGCCGCGTCGCAAACATTTGGCTCGCTTGAGCGCGGTGACATTGATGAGGCCATGAATGCGGCCCGCCAGATCGGTGATGACACATTGCAGCGCAATGCAGGCCAAGCCGTGCGGCCGCATACATTTACCCATGGATCATCCGAACAACGCCAGCGCTGGTTTCGGCGTGGGCTTGATAGCGGCGATATTCAGCAATGCGACACGATGAATGCGCGCCAGCTTTAAACGAGCAGCGCACCAGCAACAAACCCGCAGGTCTGACGAAATTTGCAAAAACGCATTGCGCCAATTGACCTTGGCGCAGCGCAAGGCTAGATGGGCGCATAAGTGGCCGGTGTGGCGGAACGGTAGACGCAGCGGATTCAAAATCCGCCGATGGAAACATTGTGAGAGTTCGAATCTCTCCACCGGCACCACTTAAAAATGCGCGCTCAGTTAGACAATCTATCTGACGCGACAACTCTCCCAAAAACCTAACCTTCGTTTCAACCCTGCCGTACATTCTCTTTGGGCTATCGGCAGGCCACCGCGCAAAAGGGCAGCGGCTTGTTTCGGCCTCATTTGCGCCCGATTCAGCCAATTTCGATGCGAATCATTCTGTTTCCCTACCGGTTTGGCGATGCGGCGACGGCCATTTATTGTACAATCGTGAACGGTTCCCATGTTTTCCGTCCAATTGGTTCCAGTTTATTGACACCTCATTCGCCTTTATTCCCAGTTTCTTTTCACGGAAATTGCCACTTTAGCCGGCCCGGTAACCTTAAGAAGTGTGAACAGTAGATTGCCGAGAAGCAACTGTAGGTTGTGTGATTGGCCGAATTACCCACAAGGTAGTGAAGTTTATGCTGAAGATTGCAGCATGATCGCGAAACAATCCACAATTTCCAAGCCCAACGTTAACCAGCAAATGCGACAGTGAACCGACCTTTCTCGCCCTGATCCTGCCCATTTCCCGCCATTTTTCGCTTCTTTTGGCACATTTCTGCCGATATGCAGATCGTAGTTCAGCAATGAACGCCCGGTTGGTGGGGCAACCGGTTCGGCAAAATGGCCGAAAAAAGAAACGATGTCTGCGAGGGTGAAGAACTCTTTGTCAGAAACATAACAGCGTGTGTTTGGCCGCCAATTGTGGCGACCCGGCATGTTGTTCTGTTGGACCCTTGGCCCATCAGAATTGTTTGAGTTTTGCGCGCGGTTTAGGCCGCACCCGGCCCACCGGGGATTGGAGAGATAACATGGTTGGTACTGTTGAAGGCACGGCGAATGACGACATCATTGACGCCGCATATGCAAACGACCCGAACGGCGACCTTGTTGATGGTGGCGACGCGGTGCTGCCCGGTGCGGCCCCCAACGATGACCTGATCTATGGCCATGAGGGCGATGATGATATCGACGCTGGCGCTGGTAATGACGTAGTTTACGGCGGCCAGGATGATGATGAAATCAACGGCGGCGTCGGTGATGACACGCTGTATGGCGATGGCGGCCAAGATATCTTGTGGGGCGATGAGGGCGACGACGTTCTTTATGGCGGCGCAGGCGATGACACGATTA
>JAESRD010000104.1 GCA_016764835.1 Paracoccaceae bacterium
GCCATGATCATGGCGAAGGCCGGGATGCCGCAGAGAAACCAAACCCGATAAAGCCGGTGGTAGCGCGCGGGCAGCGGGGCATTGGCCACTGCTGCTTGGCGCGCGAGGTTGCGCATTTGCAGTTGTATCCAGACCACGGGTAGCCAGAACAACCCTATGAGAAGGTAGAGAATTAGGGACAAAGCGATCCAACCTTCGGACAGGGCCCAGCCGACTTCTAGGGCCAGCAAAGTGCCGGTTATTGGCTGGATGATGACGGCGCTGAGCGTGAATACGGTGTCAGCAAGGACAACGATTGACGCGGTATGGGCGATAAGTTTTGCATCATTGCTACGGTTTGAGATGAACATGAAAAAGGCAATGCCAGCGCCGGTGCCGATAAGCACAGTGGCCCCCATAACATGGAGCCAGCGCAGGATGAGAACGGTTTCCATTAGCGTGTTTCTAGCATTATGCGCGCCACGACGGCCAGAATCAGAGCGGGGAAGATTTTTATCAGCGGGCCGAGCGGGTCTAGCCAGAGCAGCGGAGTGACGGCGGTTGCGAGCAGCAGATAGGTGAGGCTGACGCCGACCATGGCCATTGTCGCGCGGGCGGCTGTTTTGCGCCAGAGCAGCGCGCCGGCCAAGCCAATATCGACAATCGACCAAAACAGGACCGATGCCAGCGCCAAACCCTTATTCCAGCCCGAGGCGACCAAAACATCTGCGGCCTCCGATGCGCTGATGATCCCGACCAGCCCGGAGATAAACCAGAACGCGAAAAGCACGGCGATAACAAAAGGCATGAGCAACGCCATGCGCGCGAACATGCGGTCTTCGACGCCAGCCGTCATGGCGGCAAAAGTTTGCGCCATCGCGCTTATTTTTTGGCCCGAAAGCTGTTGCCAAGGCTGGGCCGCGCCGAGCACGCCGTCGCGCAAGACTTGGGTTGCGGTGCTGCGCAGCGGCGAGCGCCAGCCCAAGCGGCCAAGCGCATCAGCGCCAAATGACATGCAAGTGACCAGCCAGCGCGGCAGCACAAACATGCGCCGCGCTGGGGCAAAACCCAGCCATTGGCGGTAGGTGGCCACAAGTTCGGCCAGCGTATGGGCCTCGTCCTCGACCAAATCACATATGGTGCCTTGCGGGATTTGGCCTGCAACCGCCATGGCCACCGCATTGGCAATATCAGTGACCGATATAGTTTGGATAAGCGCCGCAGGCTCGGCGATGGGCTGAAGGAGCGGCACGGCGGCCACCATGCGCAACAAAGTGGTGCCGCCATAGGCTGTTTTGGCCAGAACCAGACCGGGTCTGAAAATCCAGAACCTGTTCATATGTTCTTTGATCGCTGCGTCAGCGCGGGCTTTTGTCGCAAAAAATTTGCTCGGGTTGTCGGTGGCGACCCCGGCGGCTGATATCTGAATAAGACCAGTGCCGCGCGCGCCGCATGCTTGTGCCAGCGCCGAGATGGATGTTTCCTGCACCGCCAGAACATTATCTGACGGGGTATCTTGCAGCGCACCTGCGCAGTTTACCACGATGTCAAAGCCCGGCAAAATATCGTGCCACGCCTCGGCATGGCACATGTCGGTCAGGTCTTTGCAAATGAGCGGTGTTTGGGGCAGAACTTTTGCTGCCGTTGCGCGGTTTCGGCCGAGGATTGATACATCATGGCCGCGCATTATCAGATGTCGGGTAACCGATGCGCCGATGAGCCCGTAGCCACCAAGGACCAATATGCGGTGTGTTTCGGTTGCTTTATTCATGGTCACATAGCCTGACGGATGCGGGGGCTGATATGATAAGCAATCTAGGGTATTTTATCTATTGTCTACCCGGATCGCGAGGAACACTTTTGGTGGCCCGGCAAGCTGACTTGTTCAGATTGCGTTGCGCGACACTTTCAACCGGTGACTTAATCTTGCCGAACAAGCGCTGCTTTGCAGCGGCGTCTGTTTTGACTAAGGGTCTTTGATGCATTGGCAACGAGGGGCGGCGCCCCCACATCACGCTATTGGCTTGGAATGTCGTGAACGAAGAAATGTATCAGACGCCCGCTAGGTTACGGATCAGGCGTCTGATTGGATAGGGCTTACCCGTTTTGTCGGTACTGGGTGCGGGCAAAACTGCTATAGGGCGATGGCCAGACCGTCGCGCTGATCCGGCTGTAATCATGCTCGGCATTTGCCGGTGCGCTTAGCCCCGGATGTGAGCCCCAAACGAAATCAACCTTGGTGCCGGGTTCGGCAAAGGCTTTGTCTATAAGCGAAAGCGCCATGACCCGATCTGTGGGTGCAATCCGCCCGGTGTAGAATGTCATCCCAACTATTTTTCCATTTATTTCAATACTGTATCGACCATATGACAGAAAGAACGCGTCTTCGGGGCCGATCTCTGCTAGCGCTTGTTCCTTGTCCAACTCCAGCGTTACGCGCGTGCGGTTTACGGTGGTTTCGGCGGCTTGTAGCGCATCACGCCCATAGAAATCATGGTCAAATTTGATTGAGCGGCCATAGCCTAACTCCCACGGCGAGACGTAATAATCTTCAATATTGTCTGAACGAAATGTGCCGTAGAGCGGCTTTTGCCCCTCGAAGGAGAAGACCTTGAGCGATGTGCGGTAAGCGTGCAGATCGGGGTCAGAATAGATGCCGGGGGTGGGCGTTGGGATCCAACCGCTCTCAATGCCATTGGTTGAATAGGCCAATCCGCCGACTTGGATGAGGTCAAAAGCAATACCTGCCTTCAGAAACGCATCCTTTACGTAGCCCGCATGTTCCCACGGCCCGATAAATTCGTAGCCAGCCTGTCCGGCCATGCCGTGACGCAATGCGCGAAACGCACGCCCGGCCAAAGTGACGGGGACGGAATGAAAGAACTTGGTTTGTGGCAATGGCCCGCCAAACACAGCCGCCACCAGATCAAGCGCCCGAGGCCCTTGGATCTGATACCGGAACAACACCGGGTCGCGCCCGCCGCGAAAGCCAGAATCCGGGTCTGCGTCAAACGCGACATCATAGCCATTTTGCTCGCCGTGCCAGCGCACCCAGTTTTGCGAGGACGGAACGCCAGAGAGCGTAAACGCTTCAGCCCCGTCGCGCATGAGAATACCGTCCGTGATAATATCACCATTGGCATTGACCGGAATGTACTGTTTTGCTTGACCAATCTCAAAATTTGCATAGCTGTTAGCGCTGTAATCGGAGAGCAGTTTGAGGGCATCTGGGCCTTTGATAAAGAGATCATTCATGTGGTGCGAAAGATCAGACAGGGCCACACCTTGGCCCCAGGCGGCCTGCTCTGCGGCCCAACCGGTAAACTCTGGCTTTACGACAGGCACAGCCCAAGATGGGGCATCAGGTTTCCACAGCAGATTTGCGGCACCACCGGCTTTGTCCATGGCGTGTTGCAGGCTGGGGGGCGTTCCCTTATTTGCAAAATCGTTCATATCTTAGTCTCCTCATGCCGGGCCCGTAAGCGGCGGCATGCGTCAGCAACGGCGATTTCCAGCCGGGCTTGTTTCTCCATCATCCGGGCATTGTCGCCCGGACAATCGGCGCTGTTCCAAAGGTTGCGAAAGACGCCGGGGTCGGAAATGAGAGTGTACTGCTTGTCTTTACCGTATGCGTGATGATGAGCCAGCCCGAACCGGGCGATAAGGGATGGGATGGAGAGCTTGTGTCTTGCAGAAATTGACAATTGGCCGAGGGATCAGTCTCGGCCGGCCCTTAAACAGCTAGAGCGTTTCCACTTCTTGCTTGGTCTGCGCCAAGACCGCTACGATATTTGCCGACATGGCGTCGTCAAAAGTGTCCATGCGGGTTTTCTCATGCAGTGTTTCGCTTAATTCGCGCATTGCCCGCATAACATCCAGAGGCGCATCGGGGGCTTCGGTCATTTTTCGGGCCAAAAGTTCCTTTGCGGCTTTGGCATTTGCCACCAAAAAGGCATCGCCTTCGGGGGTTATCGAATATTTCTTGCGGCTGCCTTCAACGGCACCAACAGTGGCATAGCCAATGTCATCAAGCCAAGACAAAGTAGGGTAGATAACCCCGGCGCTTGGTTCATATTGTCCATCAAATTGGGCGGCGATGGCTTTGATCAGCTCATAGCCGTGGCGCGGTTGTTTTTGGATCAGCGCAAGAAGAAAAATGCGCAGTTCGCCGTTGTCAAACAAACGCTTGCGGCCACCATGGCCGTGTTTCATCCGGCCACCAGTGCGGCCCTTATGTGAGTGTGTTTCGTTTCTATCGAAGTTTTCGGCCCTGCGGCCCATGTGTCTATATTTCATACAGCATGATATAAGTTAAGATATATCGCAATACAAGATATATCTCATATTAAGTCATATCTTAGGAAAAATTCCAAAAGAAAAGGCGCGTCTCAGTGAAGAGCGCGCCTGATCAAATTCACTGCTACGTAAGTTACAAGTAGTAAGAGCCACCCAATACATGGCGCGAGATATCTTCGCGGCGCAAGCCCTGGGCATGAAGCTGAGCGTCGCTCATGTTGTTAAGCCGCTCCATCTTTTGCGCCAATGGGCTGCGTGCGCCAAGATCGATCAGAGCGGTAAACAGCGCCGCAAAGATGGAGCGGGCCGGGCGGGCTAATTTAGTTGTGAAAACAGTCATTTGTTAACCTCGGATAACCTGTGGTTTGTCTTCCACTACATATGCCGCAGTGCAGCATATGAGAACCGCCAATGTTGCATAGCCGCAATGCACCTCGCACTAGGTCTCATTTGCCACCGGGTTGGCAAGAATCCCGATCTGCGAAATCTCGACCTCAACATCATCACCAGCCTTCAGCCACAGCGGTGGGTCGCGGCGACAGCCAATGCCTTCCGGGGTACCGGTGGCAATACAATCACCCGGCAGAAGCGGGGTTATTGAGGAGAGATAGGCGAGGATCGCGGGAATGGTATGGATCAAAAGATCAGTCGTAGCGCGTTGAACTTCCACACCATTGACCCGTGTGATCAGGGTAAGCGACGTCGGATCGGTGAGCACTGTCGCGGGCACCATCCACGGGCCAAGAGCGCCTGTTGCGTGAAAGTTCTTGCCCGCAGTGATAGAGTGTTTTTGCCAGTCGCGCAGGCTACCATCCATAAAACAGGTATATCCGGCAATATGGGTAAGCGCATCTTTAGGCTTAATATGGCGGCCAGGCTTGCCGATAATCAGCACCAGTTCGCCCTCATAATCTAGCTCGGTAGACACTTTTGGCCGGATAATCGGAGTGTTATGGCCAATCAGCGAGCTGTTTGCGCGCGAGAAAAACCGAGGCGCTGCCGGGGCGGCATTGCCGGTCTCACGAGCATGGGCCGCGTAGTTGAGACCCGCACAAAAGAAATGTGAAGGAGTGGGGACAGGCGGCAGAAAAATGACATCTTTGAGCGACAGATCGGGCGTGCGGGCCGCGGCTTGGCGGGCCGCAACACCTAACATATCTGCGGCGATGACACTTTTGAGATCGTCGTACTTTTGGCCGCATAGGTGGCTGCCAGATACGATACCGTCACCGGCAACAACGCCCCAATTCGTGGGAGCAGATGTACTGGTCTGATAGCTGATAAATTTTTCTTGGGGCATGGGTTACGGCTCTTACGTTGCATATCACGGTTGCCATTTGGCACGGTCATTGCGACTAGATAGTCTGCATTGGCCGTAAAATTGAACGGCGTGTTTTGGCCTAGTCAGTGTCAATTCTTCTGGAAGGCTGTGTGTTCTTGGATGGCACAAGCGGTTGTGACTGAGCACCAGCGTAGCCGGCACTATTGCGGCGACGGGTCGGAACCAGATGATTTAAGCATCCAGATATGGTGGCCAGGGTTTTTGTCCCAAACCTTTGTCACCCATGATTTATCCATCCGATCCATATCGGCCACAAACTCGACCCGGCCGCCAAAGGGCGCATGAACAAACCTAAATGAGTTTGAACCGATCAGATGGCGGCCCAACTTTCGGCTTTCTTTCCAACCTGCTTCAATCATTGAATTACCGGCTTCGATCACCGCATCGAGGTCATAAACTTCGGCGGCAAAATGGTTGATCCCGGCTTTATCGGGGCGAAAACACAAAAAGAAATTATGATGCTCAATATCGCCGTCCGATTGAAGGAATGTGCCGGTATCGAGGATCTTGTCGGTGGCTTTAAACCGCAGCGGCCCAGTGTAGAATGCGAGCGCTGCATCATTGTTTTCTTTGGTGATATTGAGAGCGACATGGACAAAGCGCATCGGGCGCGGTGCGCCGTATGATGTGAGCCGCTCGTTGAGCCGGTCCACATCTTCATATTGGTTTGTTGGGCGGAAAACCGCATCTGTCTTTAACTTCTGCGCCACGCGAAAGGAAAGCGCGAGCCCGTTTGGATCAACAATATTTAGTTCATTATCGCGGCGCGTTGCCGCTGGGCCAAGAGCGCGCCCAAGCCGGTCCAAATCATCAGAACTGGACACGCCCCATGTTAAGCGGCGCAGCGACGGGCCATCTTCTATGCCCTTGGGCAGGTCTGGAAAATCGAGCGGATGAAACGTAAGCAGCTGATTAACGGCAGAGCAAAAAACGCGTTTTTCAGGCGCAATTGAGACGACGTCCAAACCCATATCACGGGCAAATTTTTCGCAAGCGTCCATATTCTCAACGCCGTAGCAAATCTCTTCGATACGTTCGATCGTCATAATTGCCCCCGTCTCCATCGATTACGTGGATCATAATACATCAGATATTGGCGAAGGATTGTCTTGATTTTAGAACATGAGCCGCGAGCGATCTGAGCGGGTGAAATTGCTTTTCACTTAGTTGAACAATTTGGCCAAATGCCCGTCTTGTCCTGCTTATTATTTATCAGATCTAGTGGTCGGTGTATTATCCCAGTTGCTGGTAATAACCGAACCATTCCAACGGGTGGCACCACACAACATATAATATTAGTAATCTTTTCCCCTAGAGTTATTATAGATGGAGCGTGGATAGGGTATTGTGATTGACCAATATCTAATTTTTTTTCAGAAAATCAAAAATGGTGCCGCGTAACCGCCGATCCGTATTTCTCCAAGCCAATTCTGCTAATTTACAGCATGCGGTACTTCTAAGCTATATCACTTAACATCAGCGTGTTACGTGAATATTTAGAATACAGGTTTGCCCACCTTCAACAGTTGCTATTGCTTCAGAAATTGCGGTACCGAGATCGGTTTTATCTCGCACGGCTATTCCTTTAGCCCCACACGGACCCGCAAGCCCATCCAACTCAGGCTGTGTTGCGAGTTCAACGCCGTGGAACATCTCATTTTCCTTTGATTGACCATCAGGATAGAAACGCATGTGGTTGTATTTCATTGATAGATATTGGCCATTGTTAAACACTACTATTAGAATTGGCAGGTTAAGCTCTTTAGACGCCGTGAGTGATTGCACAATAGGGTTGTAGAGAAACGCCCCGTCACCAACTGTCAGCATGACAAAACTATCGGGAGCGCCAATTTTGCCACCCAAGGCCACGCCGATACCTTGGCCCAAACCGCCCTGAACATAGGAATAGCTGCCCGCTTCTTCGGGCCGCAAATGGGCCTGCACAATACGCGAATGCGTGATGGATTCGTCAAATATTTTGCTGCCTTTTGGCAGCGCCTGGCGCAGGCAGGCAGCGACATGAATGGCCTCAATGCCGGGCGCGGCGGCGGCTTTGGCTTCTGCCTCACGCCACTTATTTTCTAACGCAGCATGAGCGGTGTGGGCCGCGTTACGGCGCTGGTCATAAAGCGAAGGCTCGGCACGATCGGCGGCAGCGTTTAGGGCCGCTGGCACCGCGCCTTCAACATATTGATCGGCCTGCAAAACCTGATGCACAATGTGCGGGCGCTGTGGCACCTCATCAATGACGCAAACCTTAACACCGGGGAATATATTTGATGGCGGATACCACGGTGAGCGACAATTGATCAGCAATATCAAGTCGGCCGTGCCGCGTGTCGCATCTGGATTGCCACCAAGGTAGAGCGGATGCGAATGTGGAAAATTGCACGACACTGAGGCTTGGGATTCGTAGACGGGAATGCCGTAAGCCTCAGCAAAACGGGTCATAGCCGCATGCCCACCAGCGGTGCGCCCAATGGATTCGGTGATGATAATAGGGTGCTCTGCTGCGTTGATCATGTCGATCATCGCGGCGACATCGCTGTTTGGGGCGATGGGAATACTTGGTGCGACGGTGTTCTTGAGCGTGGCCGGAATATCCCAATCTTCGAGCAGCACTTCGACCGGCGCGTTCAGATAGACCGGGCCTTTTGGCACGCGCTGCGCCAGCTCACCAGCACGTTTGGTAAACTCATAAAGCGTCTCAATGCCAGGAATTTGGCATGACCATTTGACGATATTGTCGACCACAGAATGCGGACCGCCAACGATTGAAAGATTGCGATACCATTGCGAGCCGGGATCAACACCGTCACGGTCGCCGTAGCTATTGGCCTCAGAAGATAACACCAACATCGGGATCTCGGTGAGCAATGCGCCGTGAATACCGCAAGCGCCTTGCAGCAGGCCGGGAACCGCATGCAACAAAACCGCCTGCATTTTTCCAGTCACCAAAGTGCAGCCAATAGCCATGCCGACGGCCAGAGTTTCATGCATGAAATCATGGTATTGCGGACCGTTCGTGCCCTCAACTTTTTGCCGGGCCATCGCCTCCCATATCGGCGCCCATTCTGAGCCGGAGGAGCAAAAAATATGGTCAACGCCCAGCGACCGAAACGCCTGGAGGAGGGCTTCGCCGCCATCTTGATATCGTGCCATATTCTCTGCTCCTCGGAGTGGTTTTAGTATTTCCAGCCGATCGCGTCACACAGGCCTTTACCCATGATCTGATCCAACTCAGCATCTGTAAAGCCCATATGCTTGGTGAAATGCTCAACCGTTTGCTTATAGGTAATGCCTTTGGCATCCATCAGCCGCGTCACATCGGTGCCCCAGAAACAACGGTTAGCGCCCATCTTTGCAACGGCGGCTTTAATGTACGGCGTGATGTTGTCATAGGGGTATGGCTTGGTCGAATAGCCGGGCACGGCGGAGAGTTTCATGAAAATATTGGGGTGAATATGCAGGTCTGCGGTCTCCTCAACCCAATAGCCAATCGCGTCATCAACCGAGCGGGCCAGAATGCCCATATGGTCGATAATGATATTGAGGCCGGGGTGACGGCGGGCAATCTCGCCAAGCTCAGCTTTCCAAACCGGGGCGTGCAGCATGATAGGGATGCCGAGCTTTTCGGCCAGCGGCCAGATCCAGTCACATGTGCCGTCGATCATCCAATTGCGGTCAATCGGGCGGTGAAATGTCAGGCGAATACCTTTAATGGCGTCAATCGTTGCGAAGTCGCGCATCATGGCAGCGCCTTCGGCCTCATTGTTTTGCACAACGCGGGCCATGACGCCAAAGCGGTCAGGGAACTTTTCGGAAGCCTCGATGCCGTAATCTACGCGATCACCTTCCCAGCTTGGCGGCACGATGCATACGCGGTCAACGCCAGCGCCGTCCATCTCGCTCAAGCATTCCTCATAGGTAAATGGCTCAAGACGGTGACCATTTAGCAGCATACGCTCGCGTGCACCCTCTACCCACGGGCGGTCGGGGGTTTCGGCTTTCCAGATGTGAATTTGGCTATCAGCGATCAGCATAATGCATTCCTTATTGTGACATTTCCCTCTTAGTTTTGCGGTATTTCTCAGCTCAATTCGAGACACCATTGCTGGACCTATATGTTCGCTTTGCGTGACAATAGCTCTGTTCGCGCCAACAAAAACGGCCCCATCCGCGAAGATGAGGCCGTATTCCTGCGTGATATCTATCTATTGAGAAGCGAGTGTCGGCAGCCAAAGTGCAATAGCTGGGAATAGGAGAATGGCAAAGAGGCGGAGGGCATCGGCAAATAAGAATGGAAAAATTCCTTTGAATATTTGCACAATCGGTAGCTTCGGCACCATGGCTTTGAGGATGAATACATTCAGGCCAACTGGTGGGGTAATTAGGCTAATCTCAACCACAATAACTGTGACAATGCCCCACCAGACCAGATCATAGCCCATTGCCGTGACCACTGGGACGACAACCGGGACGGTGAGAAAGATCATTGCAAAACCATCCATCAGGCAGCCCAGTATCAAGTAGAAAACGATGAGACAAAGTATAACCGTAAAGTTGGCCAGCCCCAGTGTTTGGATAAAGCGGACCACATCGCCGGGCATGCCGGAGAGGTTAACAAACTGGTTTAGGACCAGTGCGCCCGACGCGACGACGAAAATCATCGTGGAAATTCGGGCCGCCTCTAGCAGACTGTCAGCGAAAACTTTGAACGTTAGTTTTCCGCGTATAAGCGTGAACAATATTGCGCCGCCTGCGCCAATGCCGCCAGCCTCTGTTGCGGTAAACCAACCTTTGACGAGGCCCACCATAATCAGGCCAAACAAGAAGATGATGCCCCAAACTTTGCTCAGCGCATGAAACCGCTCACCCCATGTAGAGCGGGCGCCTGCCGGTGCCCATTTGGGCATTATGATCGCCACCGCGAACATGACGGCGACATAAGAGAGCAGCTGCAATAGTCCGGGTATAAGCCCGGCGATAAATAGTTTGCCAACGCTTTCTTCGGTGAGAAGCCCGTAGATTATCAGCGCCCCGGACGGCGGAATGAGGATGCCCATTGTGCCACCCGCTGCGACCGTACCAGCACTAAACCCTTCATCATAATCGGCTTTTTTCATTGCGGGAATGGAGATGCGCGCCATTGTTGCGGCGGCGGCAGAGGAGGATGCGGACAGCGCCGAGAAGCCGCCGCAAGCCACAATAGTTGCCATGCCCAGTCCGCCGGGCAAATGGCCGAGCCACCGTGTTGCGGCGTCAAACAGTTCATCTGCCAGCCCGGCTTTGACGACAAATACCCCCATGAGAATGAACAACGGCAACACCGAGAACTGGTAGTTCGTCGCCAGATCGACGATCTGTTGCTCTGAGATGGCCAAGGCCGCGGGGATACCGCGCGGATGCAGCGCCGCAATGCCGCCGGCCCCTGTAAAGAGCATGACCAGGCCAAGCGGTAGACGTGTGAAAGAGATCAGCGCGAAGAGGCTGCCAAAAACCATAAGTGCGAGCATTTTTAGAAGTCCCCGTCAGGAATTGCGTGTTGATGGTGCTCCTCGTCAGGCGGAGGGGCTTTGCGTAGGTTCATGATCCCAAACCAAACGGCAGCGAGGCACATGGCAAATGCGGCATAAATAAACGGAGACATTGGGATACGAAAGTGACTGCTCAACGTGCCGAAACGCTCAAGCCGGTTGGCCTGATCAAAAATCATGTAGGCGAATGCGCTGAGGCCAATTACCTCAAGTATCCCGGTAAATCGATATTCAAACCGTTTGATCTTTTTACTGTATAGATCGGAGAATAGGCCAACACGAATATGGCTGTCATCACGGTATACAATAGGAATTGAGGCGAAAAAGAAGATGAGAAGGGCGAGCTCTACATATTCGGATGCGCCGAGCAACGGTTTATTCAATTGTCTGCCTATACTATCGACAAAGGCAATAAGAGCCATGAAGATAAAAGCGGCACCTGATATCACGGTGCATATCAAACCCAATAGTCGCGTTATGCGATCAATCATCAAAGCCTCCCAGTTTGGTGCCCCCGCAGATTGGCCTGCGAGGGCAGTGGTGTCGTTGGATTACATGTCGAGCTCACGCGCAAGCACAGCGCGATAGAAATCGACTGCGGCTTGTGGATCTTCAAGACCCTTTTCAGCCGCCCGTGCCATCCAATCGTCGATCTGCGGCGCAAGGATTGCGTTGAAAGCCTCAAGCGCTTCGCCTTCCGGCATGGTTGATGGAATGCCCGCGACAACTTCTGCGACTTCCAGCTCTTCTGCATCGCCCTTTGCCCCGGTGCGGCGCGGCAGGTCTTCTGCGGCGCGCATCATGGCGGCTTGCTCGTCCTCATTCATACCGTTCCAGGTGTCTTCGTTGATGAACACAAAGAACGAGATAGAGCCAAGGCCACCGGGAATTGTGGTAATATGGGTCACGCGGTCTAGCACATTGGCGCCGTCAGCCGAGCCGGGGCCAATGAACAGCACATCAAGGTTGCCCTTGGTGACATATTCCTGAAGTTCAGAGAATTCGGTATCAATCGGGATTCCACCCATGCCCTGAGCGGCGGCGACAAGTGGATCAGCCGTGGCCCAGATTTTGGCCCCTTCAAGGTCGCTTGGTGTGGCAGGTGCATAGTCGCTAACCGACAGGATCTGGCGGCCTACCAGCGCATGTGTTGAAAGGACAACCACGCCCGGCAGCTCATTATGCTCCTTGAAAAACTCATTATATGTTTCCCAAAGTGCGACCGATGCAGCTTCTGATGTTGGCGACATTGTTGGCAGTTCTGCGATCTCATTAAAAGTGACAAACTGGGCGACGCCGCCTGTGGAGACGATCGCCATATCGGCGATGCCATCACGGACCATTTCATATTGGCGGTTGGCCGGGGCAAGTGAAGAATCAGGGATGCTGATGGTGATCTCGCCGCCGGATTCCTCCATAATAGCGGCAGAAAAATCGCGGATAGCGGTTTGGAAAGTGCCGTTAAACGGCGGCAGATAGCTGTTAAAAATCAGCTCTGTTTCGGCAATGGCAACGGCTGGCGCAGTTGTTGCCAACAGGGCCGCAATTGTGAGGTTGCGAAAAGTTTTCATTTGTCGTCTCCCTTAAAGTTAGTCGTTCATATTCAGGCTTATTGTTCCAGCAGTGGTGCTGTTGTCCCGTCGCCCAACAGGTCAAAACCTTTTGCAAATGCGGGGTTTTCGGCCAGTCGCCGATACCATGCAAGTGTAGCGGGATAGTCGCTCAGCGCTATCCCATGAAAATCGTGGCGCGCGACGTAAGGCCAGTGCGCTACATCTGCCAATGTCATGGCGTCACCTGCCAAAAAGGCGCGTTTGGTGAGCGTTTCCTCAACAATCCGGTAGGCGCGTGTAACGCTGTTGGACACCCGTTTTTCTGCCAGTGGCGCTTTGCCGGGGTTCATATGCAGATAGAACCGCCCTTCGGACATTGCCGGGTGAAATGTGCTGACCACAGTGAACAACCATTGCAGCGCTGCGCTGCGTGCCGTGCCCCATGAGGGCAGCAAGGGCGAGTTAGTCTTTTCCGCCAGATACATCAAGATCGCACCTGACTCGCATAAGGTCGTGCCCGTGCTGCGGTCAATTATTGCCGGAATTTTACCGGTTTCGCTGGCCTCCGCCATCGCCTCCGGGCGCTCTTTTCCCGGCCCCAATGGCACCGGGATAACACGGTAAGGGATGCCCATTACCTCAAGCGCAATCGAGGCCTTTTGGCCATTTGACGTGGGCCAAGCATAAAGCTCAATCTCGGGGGTCTCTACCGGCTCGGCTTCACCAAAAGCACGCGCCACTTTAGCGCGCGCGCTATCAACCCAAGCCGGCGTTTCCCAATAAAACTCAAGACGGTTATTGTCAGGGTCCCTAAAATAAACCCCGGTATGCGCACCGCCAGCAAAGGTCTCTATCGCTTCGATCTCGACGTCATTGTCGGTCAGGCGCTGCTTGAGCATCTCCAGCGTATCTGCGCCGCCATCGGGCATAAAGGCTGCATGGTTAAACCCGTGATGGTGACGATCAGCTGCATATTGCGCGCCTTGTTCAAACAGGCGAATATCACCGAGGTTTTTGCCAAATGAGAGGAACGCCATGCGCCGATCTTCAAAGCGCATTATGACTTTCATCCCCAGTATCTGGGTATAAAAAGCAACCGCAGCGTCAAGGTTTTTCACATTAAAAACCATGTGATTTGTGCTTTTGAACGGCTCAACCACGCCAGTTTCCTCCCAAATTACCTGCGAAATCGTTTGATTGAGGGTGCGAGGAATTGCGCCGCTGCGCCAGCCGCCTTGTCGCGACCTTAGCGTCGCAAATTTGTTTACAATCGAAACCGTCCTGTCGCATCAGCGTGACAATAGAGTTGCATTATTGGCCGCTAGGCAGACGGGCCTCTCTCTAATACCCCTTAAAAACACCAACCTCAGGAGAGAATAATGGGCCGTTTAAAAAAACTCGATCCGACAAAAATTACTGGGTATCAAAAAGAGCTATATGACCGGATAGCCGCACAGCGCGGCGCAGTGCGTGGCCCGTTTAACGCGTGGCTCTATTCGCCTGAACTATGCGATAAGGTTGAAGCACTGGGTAAATATGTACGCTTTGACAGTGATATATCTATGCTGCTCAAAGAGGTCGCGGTGCTGGTGATCGCGCGCAATGCGACATCGCAATATGTTTGGCAGGCGCATGAGCGGTTTGCGCTCAAACACGGTGTTTCGCAACCAGTGATTGACGCGATTGCCGATAATCAAGACCCTGATTTTCCGACCAAAGACGAACGTATTATCTACACTTACACCATGGAATTGGTGAAGACTTTTCGTGTAAGTGATGCCACTTGGAAGGCCATGGTAGAGATGCTCGACGAGCCTCGCGTCGTTGAATTTACTGCCTTTATTGGGAATTTCAATATGGTATGTATGGCTGTAAACGCCTTTGCCGTTGATCTGCCTGCGGGCCAAGAGCCGCGCCTTTCTGAGGCTTAATCGGTTTCCGATATCCTGCGCGCGGGGGTGGCGGCGGCCATGGCCCACTCCCCCGCCACAAATACCACAATGGTTAGAAACGCGAGCCTAAATGCGTCCTTCCAGACGGCAAGAAGGGCGGGGTCGGTCTCCGAACTTTGGGTAAAAAGCGATGCAATCGCTGCTTGCGAACCATCCGTCAGTGGGGCGTTTTTAAACAAGATCAACGACACGGCAGTGGTCCCCAACACTGCGCCAATTGACCGGCAAAAAGTGACGGTGCCCGCGGCGCGGCCGCGCAAATTATCTGGGGTGGCGTGCTGAACTGTGGTGTGGATCACGGCCATGACCGAGCCGATATTCAGTCCGATAATGGTGTAAGTAGCGATAAGGGCGCGGTGGCTAATTTCTGCACCGAACAGGGCAATAAACACAATGCCAGCGCCGGCAATAAGCAAACTAACTGTCGGAAAAATCGCTGTGCGCCCGGTGATCGTGATCAGATTGCCGGTGATGATACCGCTCAGGCCAAAGGCGACGGTTAACGCCAGAAGTGATAGCGCTATTTCAACGGTGTCATCTCCGCGCACAATGTTTTGGAACAGCGGAACAATGGTAACCAATGAGACCAGAGCCGCACCATGAAACACTGTCATCGCCGAGGCCATTGAGACGGCTTTGATGCGAAATAGGGCCGGTGGAAATAGCGGGTTGGCGCCTGATTTTTGCGAGCGGATTAGCATCCAAAGACCAACAGCGCCGCCGATGACCGCTAGCAGCGAGAGGTGGAGCTGGCCCGGAGTTTTGATGAATTCGAGCGCCATCGTCCAGCAGATGACGAAAAAATTGAGCCAAAGAAATCCAGATGTATCGAAAGCGCGCGGTGGCCCGGCTGGCTTGGGAAACCTTCTGGTTAGCAATATGCCCATGGAAATGACCGCGAGCGGTACGGTGAAGAGGAACAGGCTGCGCCAGCCATAGATATCTACCAAAAATCCACCCATTAGTGGCCCCAAAGTTGAGGCAACAACGCCGATGCTCGCAACATATCCCTGCGCGCGGCCACGGTCACGCGGACGAACGAGCTGGCCGATCAAAGCCTGCGAAAGCGACATCAGGCCGCCACCACCAAAACCCTGCACCAACCGGCCGGCTGCGAGCATTTCGAGCGTGTTGGCAAAAGTGCAGATGAATGCGCCGATGATGTAGATCAGTAGCGCCCCGATCAGCATTTTGTGGCGGCCATAATTATCACCCAATGCGCCGTAAACCGGCCCAGCGATTGTCAGCGCCAGCATGTAGCCGATGATCAGCCATGGCAGGCGCGATAATGCCCCCAGATCCGCGCCAATTGCGGGCAGTGCAACGGAGACCATGGTCTGATTAGCAATGGCCAAAAAGATCGGGATCGCCACCACCGGGATCAACTGCATCGGGTGTTGGTTTGGCTTCATTTTTGTGGTGCCGTGATCTTGTCTACAATCATGTCGCCAATTGGCAGGGCTGAGGTCGCCGCCGGTGAAGGGGCATTGCATACATGCAGCATGCGCGGGCTCTCAAGAAACAAAAAATCGTCAATCAACCTACCATTGCTTGAGATCGCTTGTGCCCGAATGCCCGGCTCCATCGGCGTTAGATCGTCGATTTTTAACGTCGGGCAATACTTCTGGCATTCCTTTAAGTATCTGCTTTTAAACACGGAATTGCGCAACTCATTGATGCCCGGCATAATGTTCTTTGCCATAACCCGCCAAAAGCCAAAGAAGCTCAGCGTGTCAAAAGCATCTTTGGGGGAAATCGACCATTTGGCGTAGCCTTCGCGAGCGAGGCCGAGCATGGCGTTTGGACCAACGGTCACCGAGCCATCAATCATCGGGGTCAGATGGGTGCCCAAAAAGGGCAGGCCGGGCGCGGGCACCGGGTAGATCATGGCGCTCACAACAGTGTTTAGCGAAGGGGAAAGTCGGAAATACTCGCCACGAAACGGCACAATCCTATGTTTGATCTTGAGACCCGCCATACGTGCCAGCCTATCTGATTGTAGGCCGCCGCAAGCGATTAGCTTATGAGCGGTAATTGTCTGGCTCGCGCAAGTGATTGTCACGTTGTTTGCCGCTTCTTCTATTGCTTCGATCTTGCTACTGATATGTATTTCAGCCCCTCTGGCGGTGACGATAACTGCCAATGTGTTCAAAATTTCGGTGTAGTTCACGATCCCTGCATCGGGAGCAAAAATGGCTTTGAGGCCAGCAACATTGGGCTCATGTTCGGCAATCGCGGCGGCGTCAAACATCTCGACCTTGGTGCCATTTTCTGCCGCACGTTTATATAAAGCATCAAGGCGGGGAATTTCATCTGGCTTGGTTGCAACAATCAGCTTGCCGCGCTCTTCAAAAGCGATGCTGTGCTCATGGCAAAACTCTTTGGTGCGGGCGGAGCCCGCGCGGCAAAGACGGGCTTTAAGGCTATTGGGCGTATAATAAATGCCTGAATGAATGACACCACTATTATGCCCGGTCTGATGACGGCCCAAAGTACTCTCTTTTTCGAGTATAATAACCGAGGCGTTTGGGTATCTCTCTGTTAAACTATGGGCCGTTGCCAGCCCGACGATACCACCGCCAATAATGCAATAGTCAAAAGTCATGCACGTACTTTCAATTTGAGTTCGGCAATTCTATACTGAATTTAGATTGGATGCTCTCGGAGCCAATCAGCAAGATAATCTATGAATAGTCGTACTTTCATAGAGGTTATATTTCCCGGCGCAAAAGCCGCAAAAAGAGGTCGGTCTTCGATGGCAAATTCGGTCAAAACTTGGCGCAATGTTCCAGCCTTCAAGTCTTCACGGACCAGCGGCAACGGCATCATTGCCAGCCCCAAACCTTTGAGTGCCGCATTACGCAATACAACATAAGTATTTGATGAAAATACCTTTTGAACCCGTGCTTTGATGATATCTCCATCTTGCTCAAGCCGCCAGACAGGATCATTGCTTTGAATGACGCCCTTATGCTGCAACAGATCATCAGGTGTTTTTATTTCGGGGTTATTGTCCAAATATGACGGCGCGGCACAAAGAATAAACTCTATAGAGGCTATGAGCTTGGCGCGAATTAAACTATCTGGCAGACGGCGTGTATGCAGGGCTACATCATAGCCTTGCTCAATAAAGTCGTAAGCGTTGGGTGCCATGCCCCCAAGCGAAAGTTTGAGGTTTATGTTTGGATATTCGAGGGCAAATGATGTGGCCGCATCGGCAATATCATGATTGCCAATCCATTTGGGCGCGACAACGGCCAAATTACCCTGTGCTGACCGCATGCGATCTGACATTGCCTCTTCGGTTTCTTTGATTTCCGTCAGAATACGTTCGCAAAATTCAAAATAATTGCGGCCATCATCGGTCAATGTGATTGAGCGGGTGGTGCGGTGCAGCAAGCGCACTTGCAGCTTTTCTTCAAGATCAAGGATATGGCGTGAAACCAGCGCACGCGACGTGCCTAAAAACACGGCCGCTTGCGTGTAGCTGCCCTTGTTCACTACGGAAACAAACGAACGCATAGTCATGAAATGGTCCAAGCGAAGCTCCTATTGGGATAAGGCGTTGCCCATTAGATCTGCCGGTGAGAGATGCTCAACTTCGATCCCGTCGGCGGCAAAGGTGCGGGTCACACGCACCGTATCATAGACCCAAAGAATACGCATTGGCGTGGTGCCCATATTGCGAAAACAATGGAAAATTCCGGCGGGGATATAGGTGCTGTCCAGATAGGCAAGTGGGGTGATTACGCCGCCAATTTCACACTCACCCGTTCCTTCGAGCAGGGTCACTTGCTCGTCACAATTGTGCTTGTGCATTGGCGCGCCTTCGCCCACCGGATAAACGCTCATGCCGGTCGTGAAATGCGCGTGAGGAACGGTGAAATGCGTGGCCATTGGCCAAGTCTTGATACCGCTACCCCGTTCGATGATCTTGATCTGATCGACCTTAATGATATGCGCGTCGTTCAAAGAACTACCCTCTCGAAAATGATGCCTCTTTATAGCAGCCAAACCGCGCCAGCATTGGCTCGAAAATTGCAACACAGCTGAGGCGCTAATGTATCTGACGCCCTTGTGTTCTGGCGTTTAGGGTATCGGCAGACCCATTGCATTAGGAGTTAAACGCAAATGGCCCCGACTAAAAAACGTGTAGATTCTGGCGAGCTGAAGACCTTTGTTATCGATCTTTTGAGCGCATATGATGTGAATATTGACCACGCCAAAACCATGGCTGATGTGTTTTGCTGGGCGAATTTGCGCGGCGTAGATAGCCACGGCGTCGCCCGTGTTGCCCGCTATATTGAGCTGTTTGACAAGGGTGATGCAAACCGCACACCGGTAATTGTTGACCATGCTTTGCGCCCGGCATTGAACATGATCGACGCTGATTTTGCCCCCGGTGCGGTGGCAATGACACGCGGTGTTGATCTGGTGGTCGATCTGGCAAAGACCCAAGGCGTGGGCTGGGTGCAGGTGAAAAACACCGTGCATGCCGGGGCGATGGGCTACTATGTTGAGCGCCTGGCCAATGCGGGTATGGTCGGCATTGTGATGCTGGCTGGCATGCCAAATATGGCCTATCCGGGGGCGCGCCCTGCGGCGGTTGCGACCAGCCCGTTTGCGGTTGGCGTGCCGGCCAAAGACAGCGCCCCGTTCTTGCTTGATATGGCCACGGCGACCATTGCTTTGGGCAAAATCAAACAATACAAAATCCGCGGCGAAGCCCTGCCGGATAATGCGGCAGTCACGGCTGACGGTGTGCCGACCACCGACGCTTCATTGGCAAAAATGCCGCTGCCGCTGGGTGGCATGAAGGGCGCGGGCATGTCGCTGGCCTTTGAACTTCTGACATCGGTTCTGTCCGGGGTTCCGGTTGTATCGCCAATCCACGCCAAGGCAGATGGGGCCAAGCGCCACCGGCAAAATGCGGTGATTATCGCAGTAGATCCGGCCGCCTTTGGCGATACCGAGGCTTTCCAAATGGCTGTAACAGAGACCCTGAATTCTATCCGCGGCCTTACTCCGGTTAGCCCCGATGAGACAATAGGCGTTCCGGGTGACCGGGGCGGTGCGATCGCGAAAACACGCGCGAATACGGGTATTCCACTGCCGGAAGCCACGCTCAATGAGCTGGCCAGCTTGGCAGAGGCAAAGGGAATGAACACAATAAAAACATTGGATTAATTCACGCGGCAAAAACGGAAAAGGCCTCGCAATCAGCGGGGCCTTTTTAACCAACCCGATAGTTGGCTTTATACGGCAAGCCCCCAAAAGATATCAGACACTTCAGCAAGTTGATAAAGCACCTTCTGCTGGCTATCGGCATGCACAGCATCGAAACCGTCTCGCACAGTAAGCGCCAACCTTTCTTGGTCTAAGACTTCAGCCGCGACATCAATCAGATCAAGAATGTCATCATTGCTCTGCCCGCCTGCCGGGTCGATCAGGCCCAATACGGCGATGCTATCTTCGGGCAATTTGGCCAGCGCAGATACATCATCACCAGCGTTGATGGCAAAGATATAGCGGTCGGCGGCCAGCTCTTCGGCAATTTCGGCCAACCGGTCGGCTGACCAGTTTGAGAGTGCGCCCATATTGATTGCAAGGCGAAACCCCTCGGGTTTGGGCAAGCCCATCAGGGTAAACCCGTCATCTGCTGCATCTAGCTCAGCATTCAAACCGTAAGCGCTGCCATCAAGTTCTAAGATTGTGGCCCCTTGATTAACCAAGTTGCACATCAGGCCTGAGAGCAACATTGGGTCAAGCCGCATAGGGCCGGGCAGGGGCAGGCTGACTTTGACGGCGGCCGCCGCGACGCCCTTATCGGCTATTGCCCTAACCTGCGCCAGCTCACCTAAAAGCCGGGCAACAGCATCATCGGGGCTCTTCTTGATCTCATCAACATCAACCGGATCACCCAAACTGATCACGGCCAAATTGAGTGCTATTTGATCTTTGGCAGACTCGACTAGATCATCAGTCTTTACCAGACGGGCAGGGGTTTCAGAGCGGTAAACATACGCATTTGTCACGGTTTAGCCTTTCGGTTTCTGGCGCAGATCATTCCATTGCGCAAAGTTGGTGTCATAGCCAAGCCCGTTAAGGGCGGCGAGGCAGATTTCTTCATCCTCATGGCCAAAGCCACCAGAAATGCCGATACCACCGAGAATTTCGCCGTCACGTTTGAGCGTCAGACCGCCATCGGTTGCCACAATCGGCTGGTGCCCCATTGTGGCGATCTGGGCAAAAAAGCCGGGCTGGCTCTCGGCCCAGCCTTTGAGCATATGGGTTGGGCGCTGCATAATGGCGGCGGTATAGGCCTTGGCATGCGCAATGCTCGGGGTTAGCGGGCGGGCGCCATCCATACGGTCAGTGCAAACGACAAAGCCGCCGGTATCTACCACCACAACGGTCATCGGTTTGCCTATTTTTACGGCTTCGGTTTGAGCAAACGTTATCAGCGCGCGTGCTTCATCCATGGTAATCATTGTCATAACATCACCTCAAAATGCCGGGAGATCATCGCGGTTGCCGTGGTAAACCAACTCAACCATGGTGCCGTCAGGGTCGTGGATGTAGCAGAATTTTGAATTGTTTTGTGGTCGCTCAACCGGCCTGGTGTGCCGCACTTTTTGCTCTTTCAAATGGGCTAAAAACTTATCCCAATCATAGACCTCTATCGCGAAGTGAAACGGGGCCATGCGCACCATTTGGTCAGGGGTGACGGGGGTGAAGTGCAGGTCAAAGTTGTTGCGGGTGAGCAGCAGTACTTTGGTATTTGAAAACTTGCTGACATCTTGATGTTGCAGCCCAAATACACGTCCGTACCATTCTTTTGTCCGGTCTGGATCGGTGGTCGGAAAATTCACATGGTGCAGCGAGTGCGGCTTGTTGGACATGTCATCGGGCATTTCCATTTTCATCTCAGCGTTCCTTATCTTTGTGTCACTATGGGGGTTTAGCCGATTTTCTGCGCGAGCAAACGGGCTTTGCATTCTTATGCAGAATGCGCCGAGACCCGCGCCTCGTAAAGCGCCACTGATGTGTTCCTTTGTTGCATATAACATGACAAGCCTGATTTGATTGTCGTTATCGGCGCACATCTAGGTTGTCAGCCGCGGGGCTGTTGCACGGCGAGAATGCTGGATATTCTAGCCGCAACAATGGGGAAGTCGAAGATGTCTAAACGCGATTCTGCTGACAAGCAAAAGAAACCAAAATCTGGCGCTCAAAAGTCAGTTCCGCAGATCAGGGACTTTGTCGTGAGCCAGGCATTCGTTGTGAATGAACATCTGATTGATGGGCCAGACGATGTCGAACTCTTTGAAGACGACCAGAATTAAAAAGGACGCAAGACATGCCGTATACGACCTCCAGCGGAACGCGGATTTACTATGAGGCGCATGGGCAAGGCCCGGCGATTGTGTTGGTGCACGGCTCGGGTGGTCACCATGCGGCTTGGTGGCAGCAAGTGCCCTATTTGGCGCGGTGGTATACTGTTGTACTGCCAGATCTACGCGGCTTTGGCCTGTCTGATCCAGTCGAGGGCGGGCCAGACAGCCTTGATTTTAAGGATGATCTGACGGCGGTTTTGGATGATGCGGGCTTAGACCGGGCGGTCTTTTTGGGCCAGTCTATTGGAGCGACACCTTGCATGCGGCTGGCCATGGCCGCGCCCGCACGTGTTGCTGGCCTGATCCTTGCCCATTCGCTTGGCGGTATCAATGATGCTGAGCTGAATGACATGGCCGCAGCCAACCGGGCTGAGGCGGTGAAATTGCCGGTTATTGACCGGCTGATGAGCAAAAGCTTCCAGCAGGCCAACCCAGAGATGACATGGCTGTTTCGCGAGCAGGGCACGTTTAACCACGCCAAGATGCAAGACCTGCGCAATCTTAATGCGGACGGCCCGTCACTGGAGCAAGTCGCCAGCTCTGGCGTGCCAGTACACTTTCTGGCAGGCGAGGCCGATGCGGTTTTGCGCCCAGAAACAGTGCGCCGCGCCCATGAGAAAACCGCCAATTCATCACTGGCAATCGTGCCTGATGCGCCGCATTCAATGTATTGGGAGCGCCCGGCTTTGTTTAACGCAGAAGTACACAAATTTTTGCAAAAGGTTTATGGCCAATGACCCATTCGCACGACTATCCCGCCCCGCAGCTTTATATCGACGGTGAGTGGACCTATGGCACGTCGGGCAAATCAGAGCCGGTGTTCAACCCCGCCACGGGGCTTGAGATTGGCCAAGTGCCGCATGCATCCGATGCTGACCTTGACCGGGCCATTGCGGCTTCGGTCAAAGGCTTCGAGCTTTGGAGCAATACGCCAATTGCAAAGCGCGCCACTATTTTGCTCAAAGCCATGGATCTGATCTTGTCACGGGCCAAAGAGATTGCCCGGATCGAGACGCTGGAGCAGGGCAAACATTATAAAGAGGCATATGGCGAAGTGACCCGTTCTTGCGGCACTATTCGCTGGAATGTTGAAGAAGCGCGGCGCGCTTATGGCCGGGTTATCCCGTCTGCGCCTGACATTCGGCTGACCACTATTCGCCAGCCGATTGGGCCGGTTGCGGCCTTTGTGCCGTGGAACTTTCCGGCTGGTGGACCGTTGCGTAAGCTGTCTCCGGGGCTGGCGGCGGGCTGTTCATTTGTGATCAAATGCTCTGAAGAAACACCCGGCACGATCTGCGCCATTGTCAAATGTTTTGAAGAGGCGGGCGTGCCTGCCGGGGTGATCAACCTTGTCTTTGGCGACCCGCCGATGATTTCAGAAAAGCTGATAGCGGCAGAACCTATTCGCATGATCGCTTTCACCGGCTCGGTGCCTGTTGGCAAACTGATTGCCAGCCATGCGGCCAAAGTCATGAAGCCCTGCATCATGGAACTTGGCGGCCATGCGCCGGTGATCGTGTGCGCTGATGCCGACCCTGTTGTTGCGGCGCAGCGGGCTGTATTTGCCAAATTTATGAATGCGGGTCAGGTTTGCACCTCGCCGTCACGGTTTATTGTGCATGAAAGCCTGCATGACAAATTTGTTGAAACCTTTGTGGCCGGGGCTAAAAAGCTGAAGATTGGCAATGGGTTAGTGGACGGTGTGCAAATGGGACCAATGGCCAATCCGCGCCGGATTGAAGCAATGGAAGCGCTCATCAAAGACGCTGTTGCCAAAGGCGCTAAGATTGAGACAGGCGGCAGCCGTCATGGCAATACGGGTTGGTTCTTTGAACCAACCGTGCTGACAGATGTGCCGCTTGAGGCTGACATGATGCAGCTAGAACCCTTTGGCCCCCTGGCCCCAATCCGTAAGTTTAGCGATCTTGATGCCGCATTGGCCGAGGCCAATAGCACACCCTACGGTCTTGCCGCCTATGGGTTTACTGAGAGTGCTGCCACCGCTGAGAAGCTGGCACGCGGACTTGAGGCTGGCATATTATCAATTAACCACACGGCCGGGTCGGTGCATGAAGCCCCCTCTGGCGGTGTCAAAGAAAGCGGCTATGGCCGCGAAGGCGGGCCAGAGGGCTATGACGCCTATACCGTGACCAAACGCATTTCACATCGTTTGTATTAAGGGGACCCAGAGATGAGCCATAAGCCATACCACACCGACGCCGCCACACCTGATGACGATCACCCGCGCGCGGGCTGGTACATAAAGATCGATGAGGACGGCGAGGGGCAAGTCTTTGGCCCCTTTGCCACAGAGCCGCATGCGGAGCATTTTGCCGAGCATGTATTGGAACAAGGCCACTAGCAAACAAGGCCATGCTGCACACTCTTTTGCGGATGTGCAGCATTTTCTCTTTGTTTGGCGCGGGCTATCTAATTGCCTAACTGAGATCTTCGCAGGGTGATGGTTAGTGTTCGTGGGCGTTTTTCGTACCTTTGCGCCAGTAATTGGCGGCCTTAAAATGCCGATCTGGCAGCCCCAATTTACCTAGCTTTTCACGTGCTAGCGCCACCATCGTCGCCTCACCCGCGACAAAGACAAACCCGTCACCATGGGCGGGCAGGGTTAGCGCAGCTAAATGTTTGCAGAGCGTGTCACCCTGATCTTGACACACCCAAGTAATGCGCGCAGCGCCGCCAAATGGCTGCGCGTCAGCCGCAGTTGGTATCTCGACGATAGCGCGAATATCACTGCCCTCAGGCAGCTCTTCAATCCGGCGGGCAATGGCCGGAAAGGATGTTAGATCACCTATCATCAAGTGCCAGTCTATTTGGCCCTCAATAACAAATGAGCCGCGCGGACCGCCCATCCCCAACGTGTCGCCAGCCTGCGCATTTTCGGCCCAAGCGCCGGCAACGCCAACATCGTGGATGACGAAATCAATGGTCAGCTCTAAGCGCGCCGCATCGAAGAAGCGCGGGGTATAGTCGCGCATTTCAGGGCGTTCATTCGGCCAGATAAGCCCGCGCTCTCCGGGGCTAGGTTGGTCCAGCTTTTCTCCCTCAGGTGGAAAGAACAGCCGGATATGGTCGTCAAACCCCGGACTTTCAAAACCCTTTAATTCGGCCGAATGCAGCACGATCCGCACCATGTTTGGGGTTAGGCGGGTGTTTGAAACAACGCCTAACCGACGAAACCGGGCGGTGCGCCGTTCGCGACGTGTGCTGATACTCATGGCTGAATATAAGTTGTTTTGGTGACGGTATAAAAGTCTACCGCGGCGCGGCCCTGCTCGCGTGCGCCATAGCTAGAGCCTTTGCGCCCACCAAAGGGGACATGAAAATCGACGCCAGCCGTTGGCAAATTGACCGTGACCATCCCCGATGCCGACTTGCGTTTGAAGTCAGAGGCGTATTTGAGACTGGTGGTGCAGATGCCCGACGAAAGGCCAAAGTCTGAATCATTGGCAACTTCCAGCGCGGCGTCATAGTCTTTGACCCGTATCACGCTGGCCACCGGCCCAAAGATTTCTTCGCGGGCGATCCGCATATCGTTTTGCACCTCGGTGAAGATTGCGGGTGAGAGGTAAAAGCCCGGTGTTTCACGGTTGAGCACATCGCCGCCAGTGATCAATTTGGCTCCCGCTTTCTGACCAATCTGGATGTAAGCGAGATCTTGAGCCAATTGTTTGTCATCAACAACTGGGCCGATCATGGTGCTTTCATCCAGGGCATTGCCAACGGTAAGCGCTTGGGTGGCTATTTTCATCGCCGCCACAAACCTGTCATGTATGCCTTGTGTCACCACGATACGGGTTGATGCGGTGCAACGCTGCCCCGTGCCAAAGAATGCCCCGTTAACGGCAATGCCAACTGCAATATCGAGGTCGGCATCGTCGAGCACGACCAGCGGGCTTTTGCCGCCCAGTTCGAGCTGAATTTTCTTGAGTGGAAAGGCTTTGGTGGCGCATTGCGCAACATGCAGCCCGACCGCTTGCGAGCCAGTAAACGAGATTGCGTTGACATCATCATGGTTAAGGATTGCTTCGCCAACCACCCGGCCTTGGCCGAGAACAAGATTAAAAACGCCCTTCGGGACGCCAGCATCGGCGATAATTTTGGAGAGCAAAAAAGCGGAATGCGGCACCAAATCCGCGGGCTTGAACACGACGGTATTGCCATAGGCGAGGGCTGGGGCAATCTTCCAGGCGGGGATGGCCAGCGGATAGTTCCACGGCGCGATTATGCCAACAACACCAACAGGTTCACGGGTTACTTCTATTTCAACACCGGGTCGAATAGATGCAATTTTAATGCCTTCCATGCGCAGCGTTTCACCGGCGTAAAACTCAAAAAGCTGACCGGCACGGGTAGCCTCGCCCTTGCCTTCGGCGAGGGTCTTTCCCTGCTCTCGGCTTAGCTCAAAGCCCAAGCGGTCTACATCTGCAAAGATTGCAGCGCCAATTCTGCGCAGCAGATCATGACGCTGCATTGGCCCCGAATGAGACCAGGTTTTAAGCGCCTCCTTGGCCGCCGCCACGGCATCATCAACGTCAACCGCTGTTGCGCGGGCAAAGGCACCGATCACATCATTTGTGTCAGAGGGGTTGATGTTTTGGCTGGCCTCATCGCTGCCAACCCATGTGCCATTGATATAATGTTGAAACATGCGCAAAATTCCTTTTCAGTTGTTCGCAGACTATCAGCCAAGACAGGGTTTTGCAGGTAAGCGGGGCGTGACGCTAAAGAACGCGCGCCGCGACAATTCTCTATTTTCAGGGCCGTAAAACCCGTTAGAATGGGCAAAAGAACCTAATATTTTGGAGTGAACTATGATCCGCGAAGTCGCAAATCTGACAATTATTGACGGCAGTGAGGTTGCCTTTTTGGCCGCTGTTGAGCAGGCTGTTCCATTGTTTAAAGCCGCAAAAGGCTGCACGGCCATGCGGCTTGAAAAAGTGATTGAGACGCCAAACCTGTACCGTCTGATCGTGCTTTGGGAAACGCTGGACGATCACAATGTCACATTTCGAAATTCAGAGGATTTTCAGAAATGGCGCGCTCTGGCGGGCCCGTATTTCTCAAAGGCGCCGGACGTCGACCATTCGGAAATTATCGTTGCCGGATTCGACTAGCAGGCTTGCTTTCATCCTTCAGAGGTGAGTAACGCGTGAGGCCAGCACCTGTTCATTTGGGCTCTGACCTATTGTGCAGCCAGTACTGCACGGGCTTCTTGGCGAACAGGTTCATCGACCATTTGTCCGTTTAGTATTGAGACACCTGCCGCAAGGGCCAAGACTTTCTTGGCCCAATCAATGCGGGCTTCGGACGACTTGAAGCTCTGCATAACAGGCGCGATCTGCTTGGGGTGAATGCATAATTTGCCGCCCATTCCGAGCCGTTTCGCATTCATCGCATCTGCGCGCGTGGTGCTCATATCTGATAGGTCGGTTGTTACACCGTCTATTGGCGCGGCGAGCGCGCCTAAACGCGACGCCATAACAAGCGCCATACGTGCCGGGAGCAACAGGTCGGCATCATGAGCGCAGCCCAAATCTACGCAATAGTCCAAAGACCCAAAAATAAAGCGCTCAATGCCGTCATGCATGGCCAAATCTTGTGCCTGAACCATGCCGCGTGCGGTCTCGATCAGCGCCAGAACTGGTGCATGTCTTTTCAGCCGCGCAATGGTCTGATCTGTAGCCTCACAAATCTCGGATTTTGGTAAGACCACGCCTGCTATGGGCAGCTGGAGCACGGCGTTCATGTCGGCCAAATGATGCGACGATGCGGTACCATTTATCCGAACCAGAACCGGTAGATCGGTGAAGTCGCACCTTAGCGCGTCGCGGGCGGCGTTCTTTTCTTCGGGGTTTACGGCATCTTCGAGGTCCAAAATTATGGCGTCACAGCCCGAGGCCGCGGCTTTCTCAAAGCGGTCAGGCCGGGTGGCCGGAACGAAAAGCGGGGCGCGGATTTTGTCGAGACTTACCATGTGGCTGATGCCTTGATGGATACCGGGCCACCGGGCTGTGCTGCCCAAAGGCTGAGCCCGTTTGGCGCTGAATCTGCGTTTAATTCCAAAGCTGCCCCGCCCTCGATAGCTGAGAGCAGACGGTATGAGAACAGGCCGGGGCGGCTGTCTTTTTTGGCGGCGGCATAATGGGCCAGCAGCGTGGCTTGTAGGGGGCCGTGGGTGACGAGACCGGCGTAGTTTTCGGTGTCACGGGCATAGGGCGCGTCGTAATGGATGCGGTGGCCGTTAAAGGTCAGCGCGGAATAGCGAAAGAGCAGCGGTGAGGAAATTGCGCAAGATTTCGACTTTGCGCCTCGGGGGGCTTGGGCATCTGGCTTGCGCTTTTCGCCTTGGCTTGGTGTGCGGTAGACGATGTCTTGGCGCTCGCGGATGGCCAACTTGTCACCACAGGAAAAATAATGCCGGACTGTGACGAAACAGAGGCTGCCACTGCGACCCTCTTTTGCCGCAACATCTTCGATCACCGAGCGTCTGGTCACGACATCGCCGATGGATATCGGATTGAGGGTTTCGCATGAGCCGCCAGCCCACATGCGCAAAGGCAACGGCACAGGCGGCAGGAAACCGCCGCGCTTTGGGTGGCCATCGGGGCCGAGCTGTGCGGTCGGCACACAGGGCTGGGCCAGACAATAATGTACAAAATATGGGGCGGGGCTGCCCAGATCAGTAGGCGCTTCCAGATCAAAAGTCGCATTGAATTTGGCGGCGAGGCTCGGTGTAAGCTGCTCGGTGGCACTCTCCTCACGGCCTATCCATTTTTGCAGAACCTTAATATCCATCATTTTTGTCTTTCATCTAATGCCGGGACCGGACCATATTCGCGCGTGGTCGCCGCAAATATAGGGGCCGGGGCAGGGTAGGACACGGGGCCATTTTGGGTCTGGACGGTGATGCGCCGCAAATGCGGGTGATCTGAAAGCCCTTGCATGTCGTTGACTGATGCGAGGGCGACATCGGCTTGCAGCAGCAGCTCAATTGCGGCGTCCTTGGTCAGCTGGGCCATTTTTGCGGCGACCATATTATCTGTCACAGACCGGTTGGCAACGCGGGCAATATTGGTGGCAAAACGCGGGTCATCAGCGATTTGGGGCGCGTTCAGGAAGGTTTTGCACATCTTGCGCCATTCACGGTCACTTTGAATGGCAACCAGAATGAGGAAGCCGTCCTTTGTTTTGAAGCTGCCATAAGGGGCGATTGACGGATGCGACATGCCATTGCGTTTAGGTGAGCGCCCGGCCTCATGGTTTAGCAGCGGCACGGTCAGCCAATCGGCCATAACATCAAACATAGACACTGAAATTTGCACGCCTTTTCCATTGATGCCGCGGGCAATCAGCGCCTCAAGTATTGCCGAATACGCGGTGGCGCCGGTGGCAATATCGGCGATTGAGAGGCCAACGCGGGACGGCCCGTCTGGGCTGCCGGTCAATGAACACAGGCCCGCTTCGGCCTGAACAAGCAGATCATAGGCTTTGCGGTCAGCCATAGGGCCGGTCTGGCCATAGCCGGTGATTGCACAGGTAATCAGACGCGGAAAATCGCGCTGGAGCCTGCTCTCATCAAACCCCATCCGGGCCAGCGCGCCGTGGCGCAGGTTTTGCACAAGAACATCTGCGGATGCGATAAGCTCTTCGAGCTGGGCCTTGCCAGCATCGGTTGACAGATCGACGACTTGCGATGATTTTCCCCGGTTGAGCCAGACAAAATAGCTCGACAGACCCGCCGCCGCACCATCATAGCCACGGGCAAAATCACCCTCTGGGCGCTCTATTTTGGTCACCGACGCACCGGCATCAGCAAGCCGGGCAGTGCAAAACGGCGCAGCGACGGCCTGTTCAACGGCAATCACTTTGAGCCCTGTTAGCGGGCCTGTGGCGGCCATTAAAATGACCTCGGCATGTCGAGGACATGTTCTGCTACATAGCTTAGAATGAGGTTGGTTGAGATCGGGGCGACTTGGTAGAGCCGGGTTTCGCGGAACTTGCGTTCAATGTCATATTCGCAGGCAAAGCCAAAGCCGCCGTGAAATTGTAGGCAGGCATTTGCGGCCTCCCAGCTTGCTTCGGCGGCAAGATATTTGGCCATGTTCGCCTCGGCGCCACAGGGCGCGCCGCTATCGAAAAGCTGGCAGGCTTTGTAGCGCATTAGGCTGGCGGCTTCGACATTGATAAAGGCCTTAGCAATCGGGAATTGAACGCCCTGATTTTGGCCAATGGGCCGGCCGAACACATTGCGTTCGCTGACATATTTTGTAACCCGGTCGGTAAACCAATACCCGTCGCCGACGCATTCTGCCGCGATCAAGGCGCGTTCAGCGTTTAGCCCGGTCATGATATATTTGAAACCCATGCCTTCTTCGCCGATCAGGTTTTCGGCTGGGATTTCGAGGTTTTCAAAGAACAGCTCATTGGTCTCATGGTTGACCATATTCTTGATCGGGCGCACCGACATGCCGCTTGCGATGGCCTTTTTCACATCGACGATAAAGATCGACAGACCTTCAGACTTTTTCTTAACCTCGCTCAGCGGTGTGGTCCGCGCCAACAGGATCATCAGGTCAGAATGTTGGACCCGACTGATCCAAACTTTTTGTCCGTTGATGACATAGGTGTCGCCTTTCTTTACCGCCATGGTCTTGATCTTGGTCGTATCTGTGCCGGTGGTCGGCTCGGTAACGGCCATGGATTGCAGGCGCAGCTCACCTGACGCAATCTTGGGCAAATAATACTGGCGCTGCGCCTCAGAGCCGTGGCGAACTAAGGTGTTCATATTGTACATCTGCCCGTGACAGGCGCCAGAATTGCCACCGCTCCTGTTGATTTCTTCCATGATAACAGAAGCTTCTGTCAAGCCCAGACCGGAGCCGCCATATTCTTCAGGGATCAGTGCTGCCATCCAACCTGCCGCGGTTAGCGCATCAACAAAGGCTTCAGGATAGATGCGTTTGTCGTCAATTTCACGGTGATATTCGTCCGGAAACTCTTTGCATAGGGCGCGGACAGCATCGCGGATGTCCTGAAATTCATCTGTTGGTTGAGTGTACATTTTGGCGCTCCAGTGGGCCGAGTGGCGGTTGCGTTGGCCCATTTACACTGTTGTTTCTCACCTCTAGCTATACATCAAATACCATTTTGGCCTTACTGATATAATTTTTTGTTATATACTTGGCCAATAAATCTCGGGGCACTCATGGACATTAAGCAACTTCGGTACTTTCAGGCGATTGTTGATGAGGGATCATTTTCGGCGGCGGCGCACCGGCTAAGGATTGCCCAACCCGCCTTGTCAAAACATGTGCAACGCATGGAGCTTGAGCTGGGGGTGACGCTGCTTTTGCGCCGACCGACCGGGATAGTGCCAACAGAGGCGGGTGCATTACTGGCCAAGCGCGGGCGCACCATTCTTGCGGATCTGAACCGAATAAAGGACGATGTGCGCAGTATTGGGCAAGTGCCAACCGGCACTGTACGGCTCGGCTTGCCGGGAACAATTAGTGCGATACTGTCAGTGCCGTTGATCACAAAGTGCCTGCAATTATACCCCAATATCAAGATCATAATCGCCGAAGCAATGAGTGGTTTTGTTGAAGAATGGTTGTTGGAGGGGCGCGTCGATATCGCACTGCTTTACACAAAGATGGCCGAACGAAACGTGGCGTCAGAGCGGATGTTAGATGAACAATTGTTCCTGATCGCGCCCAATCATTTTCCAATGCCGCAGATAGTGCGTTTATCAGATCTGATCGCAGCACCGGTGATCTTGCCGAGCGGATCGCACGGGTTGCGAAAGCTGGTCAATGCGCAGCTGAAAGCTCGAAGACTGGCGGTTGAGCCCGTTATTGAAGTTGATTCCTATGAAAGCATCATTCGGTTGGTCGCGGGCGGGCACGGGCAATCGGTGTTGCCGCTAAACGCTGTGTCGCAACATGCCAAGGCGCAGGCGTTTAGCATCAGGCAATTTTCTGCCCAAGATTTGTCGCGCACGGCCTATATCACCAAACTTTCGGACAGGCCCGAAACCCGAGCTGGGCAGGTTGTGGAAGAGCTGTTGCGTGCCGTGGTGGAGGAGCTGGTGACAGATAACATTTGGCAGGGCGCATCTATTGGCGGGTGAGCCTTTGGGAAATAGAGTGCGGGCACAATTGGTAGGTTGAAGTGGTCCGGCAAAATTGGACAGCTTGCCAAGATGTATCCAACACGAACGAATGGA
>JAESRD010000105.1 GCA_016764835.1 Paracoccaceae bacterium
CAGGGAGATGCGGCACCGGAGCCCCAGCCGTGATCGGAATATCCACTGGATAGAAAAGAGCCCCAGCGTCAGGCGACCAAAGCCCGTTCTTCTTCAGGTCATGCCGCCACGCATAAATTTGTTGCCGCCTAATCTCATGACGCTGCGCAACCTGAGGCAGGCTCGCCACAGACAGGACAATCTCGAGCTTGTCGTCGTCAGGCCAGAAGCGTCGCCGCTCCACCCCAAGAATTTCGACACGCATCGCACACCCCGCATAAGGAACGTCGCTAATGACGTCATTAAACACGTGTCTTAGATCAAAGCCCCAATCTTAAGCAGGCGGTGCCAATGGCATGGTTACAAAACAAGCTCAATGACCAACGCCTCCACCGCCCCTGTAAGCGACACCTATTTGGAGGGACCGCCGCGTATGTGCAGGGCTATCACGGCCTGTTGCGGATGACGTCGCTGCTATTGGCTGAGCAGGTGCCGCCAAACGGCCATGTGCTGGTTTTGGGCGTCGGTGGCGGGCTGGAGTTTAAAACCTTTGCTGAAGATCATGCTGGCAGGCAGTTTGCCGGAGTGACCCGTCTGCCGAAATACTCAGCCTCGCCAAAGCCCATACTGGCGCAGATACTGAACGGATGAATTTTCATGAGGGCACGATTGTGATTGCCTCAGAGGGACCGTATGACGGCGCTACTTCAGTGCTGGTGTCTCACTTCATCTCTTATGCGCAACCTCTTGAAACATTGCAACAAATCCACCGTCGCCTGAAAAAGGGCGCGCCATTTATCTTGGTCCATATCAGCTTTGCCTAGACCGAGCCTGAGCGGCCAAAGTGGATTGCCCGCAAAGTTGCCTTTGGCGCGGCAGATGGTACAGACCCGGCGCAGCTGGCCAAAAGCCAGCAGGCTATTGCCACAAGGTTGACTATTTTGCCGCCTGAAGAGGATGAGCAAATGGTGCGCTCAGCCGGGTTCTCAAATATCAGCCTGTTCTATGTAGGTTTCGGTTTTAGAGGCTGGGTCGCAATGGCCTAAAGGTCTTTCACCAGCCGCAACGCATCGTAGATTGCGGCATGGGTGTTGCGCGCCGACACGGCGTCGCCAATGCGAAACAGCTGAAATGTCGCCCCGGCATTGCGGATAATGCTCTGGGGCCTACCGTTGATCAACGCGTCATGGTCCACCGCGCCGCGACTAATGCTCAGGTCTCTGAGGTCAAAATAGAGGTCATCCAGCGGCATGGTGCCGTAGTTAACCACGATCTGATCATAGTCTTTTTGTTCGCTAAAATCGGAATAATCAGTGCCTATTGTCGCGGTGATCTTGTTGCCATTGCGGGCGGCACTGAGCAGACGGCGGGTCACGGTAAAGGTCACGTCTTTGTCCTGAAGTGAACGCATATAGGGCACAAGGTTCATCGCCATAATCTCGGGCGCAAAAGTCCGATCAGGCGTCATAATCTCGACCTTAGCGCCAGCAAAAGCCGCGATCTCGGCCGCTTGCATACCGGGGTGGTCGCCGCTTTCATCATAGATCAAAACATGGCGCGCTGGTTTCACGTCACCGGCGATTATGTCCCATGTGGTCACAACATCTGGCGTGTCTTTGCCGGCCTCAAACAGCTCGGTATTGGGCAGGCCACCCGTGGCAATAATCACCACATCGGGCGTGAGCGACGTGATATCATCCGCTTCAGCCCAAGTATTAAACCGAAATTCGACATTGCGGGCCGCGCATTGCGCCATGCGCCAGTCGATAATCGACATCATTTCGCGCCGCCGCGGGCTTTGCGCTGTTAGCCTAATCTGGCCGCCCGGTTCTGACTGGGCCTCAAACACGATCACATCATGGCCACGCTCGGCGGCAACACGCGCCGCCTCTAGCCCGCCGGGGCCTGCGCCGACAATCACAATCTTGCGTTTGGTTTTGGCGGGCGGGATGTCATGCGGCATGGTCAGCTCGCGCCCAGTGGCGGCGTTATGCATACATAGCGCCTCGCCGCCCTGATAAATCCGGTCGAGACAATAGGTGGCGCCAACACAGGGCCGGATATCATCTTCGCGGCCCTCGATGATCTTGCGCACGACATGCGGGTCGGCCATATGCGCGCGGGTCATGCCGACCATATCCAACAGCCCGGTCTCTATCGCGTGGCGAGCTGTGGCCACATCGGGGATTTTGGCCGCATGAAAAGTCGGCATGCCGGTGGCTTTGCGCACCTCACCGGCAAAGTCCAGATGCGGGGCATTGGCCATACCTTGCACCGGGATCAGGTCTGCCATTGCCGGGTCAGTATGAATACGCCCGCGCACGACATTTAAGAAATCAAGCTGGCCAGTGGCGGCCAAACGCTTCGAAATTTCAATCCCGTCTTCGGCATTGATCCCGCCCTTTTGCGCCTCGTCTGCGGTATAGCGAAAGCCGATAATAAAGCGGTCGCCGACCCGTTTGCGGATCGCCGCCAGCACATCAAGCGGAAAGCGCAGCCGGTTTTCCAGCGTATCAGCGCCATAAGGGCCGGTCAGATCATTGGTCAACGGTGACCAAAATTGATCGAGCAAATGGCCGTAAACCTGTAGCTCGATCCCGTCCATGCCCCCGGCCATCATCCGCTCTGCGGCATCGGCAAAATCGGTGATAATTCGGTCAATATCCCAGTCTTCAATCAGCTTGGGAAAGGCGCGGTGCGCCGGTTCGCGGTGGCGCGACGATGAGACCGATGGCAGCCAGTCACCCTTGTTCCAAGTGGTGCGCCGCCCAAGATGTGTCAGTTGGATCATCACCGCGCAGCCATGCTCATGGCAGCCATCGGTGAGGTTCTGGATCCACGGCACAACCTCGTCTTTATAGGTGATAATGTTGTTAAAAACCGGCGGGCTGTCACGCGAAACAGTCGCCGACCCGGCAGTCATGGCCAGCGCCACACCGGCCTTGGCCCGCTCTTGGTGGTAGGCGCGGTAGCGGTCTTTTGGCATGCCATCTTCAGGGTAGGCTGGTTCATGACTGGTGGTCATAATCCGGTTTTTCAGCGTCAGATGTTTAAGCTGAAAGGGCTGTAACAGAGGATCTTTGGACATCTGAGTACAGTTGCAATTTGGCCTTGTCAGGTCAAGCACAGGTGTTTGCCTGACCGTTAAAGCGGCAACTAATGCATTTTGACGCAGGTTTAACGCCGCTTTTGCGCGGCCTGCCAGAATATTTGCCGCCGCTTTAACGCTGGCCGCTCAGATTGGCTTCAACCGAAATAGCAACCAGGGGCCACGCAGATGACACTCACTTCACCAGAGGCCAACGTTGAAAAGAAAACTACTGGATTTATCCGCGCAACAACCGCTCTTGTTGTTGATTTGATTGCCGAATACCGCGCCACCTGCTTGGCAAAAAAGAACCGCCCGCAGCGCTATGACCACAAAGAAATAACCCGAGAACTTGCCCGCCGCGCCAATGACAAAATAACACTTGGCAGGCTTTAAGCGCCCTCAATCTGCGCCGCATAGCGCGCTATGAGCGGGTCAAACCTTGGGTCTTTGCGCACCTGCGCCAAGTCAGGGTCCACACTTCTAATATAGTCAATATTTGTTGCAGGGCCACCAGCGGCCAATGCGCGCTCCAACATCAACAACGAGGCGTCGGCAGAGCCGAGCCGCGAATGCAGGCAGGCGATATTGTAGATAAAGGTCTCGTCATCACTCTGATAGGCTGAGGCGATAAATGTCCAATGTTTGGCCTCCTCAATGTCGCCCAAAAGGAATGATGCATAGGCAATCAAATGAATGGCATCAAAATCATAGGGGCCTATGGCGATCCGGCGTTTTGAACGGCTCAAAACCAAGGCGGCGGCTGATATTGTTTCCTGAGTATTGCCCAGTTTAGTCAGCCAGGTCAGCAGCAAAATGCCACAGGTTTCTTCTTCATCAAGCGCATAAGAACATTTGGAATGGTAGTAGGCTTTCTCAATATCGCCCTTCTCCATCATGTAGAAAATGGCCAAATTATTATGTGCATCACCCGCGTTTGGATCAAGCGCCAGTGTTTTATGAAAACATGCCTCAGCCGCGGCATTGTCACCGCAAGATTGTAATATATGCGCCTGAGTTAGCATTACCGCCGCCAGCTGGGGGGCCAATACGAGCGCCATATCATTGTGCGTGCGCGCCTCGGCCAGAGCACCTGTAAGTGCATCAGCTTTCAAGTTGCGCTGCCGGGCTAGGGTCTACAAGCAGCGGGCCAAGGCGGTCTGGGCCAGCACATAATCAGGGTCGCAATCGAGCGCATGTTCAAACATGGTTTGCGCCAGTTCGTTATTCTTAAGCGTGCTTCTGCGGAGCAAGTTCTTGCCGCGCAGGTAAAACTGATAAGCCTTGCCGCTTTTAGTCGATGCCAGATGGCTCGGCTGTGCTCTTGCCGATAGATGCAGGTTAAATTTCAGCGCCGATACGATAGCATTTGAAATCTCGCTTTGCAGTTCAAAAATATTGTCGAGGGTACGGTCATAGCGCTCGGCCCAGATTTGGCGGTTGCTTTGCGCATCGGTCAGCAGGGCAGAGATCCGCACATGCGCGCCTGATTTGCGCACGCTGCCCTGCAGCAAGAACCTCACCCCCAACGCGGCCGCAATCTGTGTCGATGAATTCGCCGCCCCGCGGTACATTTCGCTAGGGTCAGGACCTATTGATTTTATCATAGAAGTCTGAATCACTGCTCCCCAATAGGAGCAGTGATATGAGTGATCTTTTCTGGCTTTCGGATGCACAAATGAGCCGC